>JANQFD010000020.1 GCA_028278005.1 Chlorobium sp.
TCACCGTGAATCGGCAATGTACGGCTCCCTGCTTGTCGTTGCCTACAAGGTCATTGTCAGGGAAGAAACCCTGAAGATCAACCACGAACTGTTCGAAGCAGGGTTCTACCGGGCCGAAAACATCCCCCGGATAAAGATCCCGCTGCACCGGAAAGTTATAGAAGACGCCTGGGATCATGAGCTTCAGCCTCCCTTGTAAGGCTGTCCCATTCCGGCACCCTGAACCAAGAGGACGTGTTTTCATGAATCGGCAAGCTGCGATCCCGACAAGGTCGGGACAACGCAGCAATCTGGACGCGCAATACGTTTTCAGAGATATCCTTTATTCGTTATAATTGTTAAGTTTGTCACACTACTGTATAATTATCGGCATAACCAAACATTCACCAAGGAGGATTTGTATGGCCAGGATAACAGACATCGAAGGAATCGGACAGGCTTATGGCTCCAAACTCGAGAAAGCCGGGGTTCCGACCGACAATGAACTGCTCAAACAGGGCTGCGACCGAAAGGGAAGAAAAGCTCTTGCGGAGAAAACCGGAATTGACGAGCATACGATCCTGAAATGGGTGAATCGTGCAGACCTTTCGAGGGTCAAGGGAATCGGCTCGGAATACTCCGATCTCCTCGAGGAGGCCGGTGTCGATACCGTTCCCGAGCTTGCCCAGCGCAACGCGTCAAATCTTCATGCCAAAATGGCCGAGGTCAATGAAGAAAAAAATCTTGTAAGAAAAATGCCCACCGAAAATCAGGTCGCAGACTGGGTGAGCCAGGCAAAAGAGCTGCCCAGGGTCATCAATTACTGACACACTCGATATTTCGTACGGGTGGCTCCCCTACGAGAGAGGGCGCCACCCGTAGAAACGGTGTCAACCTTTTTCACAACTCTCTTGTCACTCGTCACTCGCTGTCGACTGAAGACTGCTGACTGCCGACTGATTCCGGCCTACTGTTCTCCCGTCTTCTTTTCAAGTCCCTCTTCCTTCACGATACTTTCCGCGAGAGCCTCCTGTACAGCCTTGCCGGCAAGGGCCACATCGCTGCCCGAAGGCGCCTGGAAGACCTTCAGGTCAAAAAAGGGCAGAATAGCGAGAATGTGATCCATAATATCTGCCTGTATGGATTCATAATTCGCCCAGACCTGGTCATTGCTGAAAACGTAGATCTCGACAGGTATGCCTTTATCCTGCGGTTGCAGGTGACGGATAAGAAAGGTCATATCAGGATTTATCTTCGGGTGGTTTCGAAGATAGGCAACGAGATATGCCCTGAAGGTGCCAAGATTTGTAAGCCTGCGCCGGTTAACGGGGGAAGCCCTGTCTATCCCGTGCTGCTCATTGTACTTGCTTATTTCAAGGTTTTTGGCATGCAGATAATCCGTGAGTAATTGTACACGACCGAATTTTTCGAGCATCTTCTCATCGCAGAATCGCACGCTGTTCATATCGATACTCAAAGACCGCTTGATTCTTCTTCCTCCCGACTCGCTCATCCCTCTCCAGTTCTTGAAACCTTCCGAGATAAGTGCATAAGCCGGTATCGTACTGATCGTTTTATCCCAGTTCTGAACAGATACCGTCACCAGAGAGATATCGATCACATCACCGTCGACCCCGTATTTCGGCATTTCAACCCAGTCTCCTACCCTGACGAGGTTGTTTGTAGTCAACTGAATGCCCGCCACGAAGCCAAGGATGGAATCCTTGAATACCAGGATGATAACCGCCGTAAAAGCCCCCAGCCCGCTGAAGAAAACCACCGGCGACTGCCCTATCAGTTTTGAAATGATGATAACGGCCCCGACTGAAATAACAACGGTTTTTATAACCTGCACAAAGCTTTTCAGAGGCAGCTTTTCCGAGAATTCACGTTGATTGTAATACTCCAGAAGAGCGTCGAGCAGGCTGAGAAAAACAAAAACAATAATAACTGTCAGATAGAGCAGCGCGACCGACTGTACGATCCCGATACTCTCAGGATAAAACCGGAGCACCGGAACAGAGAGATTATACAGCAGAAGGGGCGGGATCATCTGTGCGAGCCAGTTGAACACCTTGTGCTCCACAAGAAGGTCGTCATACCGTGTTTTTGTTTTCGACGCCAGAGAGTAAACAACCCGCAGAAGGATTCTCTTGCTGAGCATCTCCGCAGCTACCACAATAACCAGACTCAACAGGATCATTCCTGCCGTCATGGCAATTCTGGCCTCTGTTTCATTGAAGCCGTGCGACTGTAAATAGGAAAGGACGGATTCTGTCATGTAGCACTTTCTGTTTGATTGTTTTCCGTGAAAACCGGAACGGTAAAGCTGAATTGCGATCCGAGATTCAACCTTGAACGAACCTCGACTCTCCCTTTATGTGCCAGTATAATATGCTTTACAATAGCCAAACCAAGACCGGTTCCGCCGACAGCTCTCGACCGCGCCCTGTCTACACGGTAAAAACGCTCGAATATCCTTCCGAGATCTTTCTGGGGTATTCCCATGCCGTTGTCCTTGATTTCAGTCCTCACCATTTTCCCGTTTCTTGCGGCGGTTATCCAGATCTGGCCGTTCTCTTCAGGAACATACTTGATTGCGTTGTCAACAAGGTTACGGACAACAAGCTCAAGATAGTCCCTGTCGGCTTTGACATGCGCCAGATCATCGGGTATCTGTATTTGCAATGCGATCCCTTTTTTTTCAACCGTCCTGCCGAACAGGGCCACTGTTTGTTCAATAAGCTCTTTGAGGCTGACACTGCTGAACTTGTAATCTATTCTTCCCGACTCAATTTTCGAAAGATCGAGCACGTCATTGACGAGGGCGGTAAGCTGCTCGCTTTCCTGAAGTATTATCTGCAGAAAATGCCTGGCGTTTTCAGGATCGTCCATAGCTCCTTCAAGCAGGGTTTCGGTATAGCCTTTGATGCTTGTCAGCGGTGTACGGAGTTCATGAGAAACACTTGAAACAAAGTCCCGCCTCACCCTTTCCAGGTTTCTCAGTTTTGTGATGTCATTCAGCACAAACACCGTACCCTCGGAATGCTTTCCTTTTATGACAGGCATTGCGCTTACCTGCAGCACCCTTTCGCCCAGGTCCGTCATGGTGGTAATCTCCTCCTTGGTAACCGGAGAACCTGCAGCGTTGACCTGTTCAAACAGATCGATGAGCCGGGCGTCGGTCACCTTGCTGCCGGTTCCTGTCTTGATCATCTTGCCGCAATCGAGGTTGAAGAGCTGGCAGGCAGCCGGATTACCGAGCATGACAACCCCATTTGGATCGGTTACTATAATTGCTTCCCGAATACTGGAAAAAACAGCTTTGAACCATTCCTCCTGCTGGTTCATGCGCTTCATTTCATCGGACATGTAGTTGAATGCCCTGGCAAGCTGACCTATTTCGTCATCCCGTTTCAACGGCAGCTTGAACGAGTAATCCCCATGCACGAAATTATCTGCGGCAGCGGCAATACGCCGCAGAGGTCTTGAAAGGAAAACAGCCGTGAGTGACCCGAACATCAGAGAGAGCAGAAGCGCCCAGAACAAAGCACCTTCAATACCTCTCTGCAGCTCCGCCTCGAGCAGCCGAATATCTTTCAATGGTTTGGCAAACCGGAGAACTGCAAAAGGTCTTTCCTTACCGAGCGGGACGGCGGTATAGAGCATTTCTTCTTTCACGGTTTCACTGAAACGCGAACTCTCCCCGAAACCCTCAAGCAAAGCCTGTTGTACTTCAGGACGCTGAATATGATTTTCAACGAAGGGAAGGCGCTCCGGTGCTATATAGGAATCGCCTATAACATCTCCCTGCAGGGAAATAAGGGTTACCCGCAGTTCGAGTGCCGCTCCGATATCGTCCGCCCACTGATCGGACGCATGTATATCCGCCCATTCTGCAGGCTGTTTTTCGAGCAGCTGACGGTTTAGCTGCAACTCTTTGTATAGCTGTTTTTTCAGACCATCGTGAAAAAGCGACCGAAGCTGGCCGCCTAAATACACATAGCTGATCGCAACCGTAAAAAAAATGATTACCCCGAAAACCAGCCCGAGTCGGAACGAAACGCTAGTTCTCCTCACTCTCTTCTCCGCTTTCCTCGAGCTTGTATCCAAGCCCTCGTAAGGTTTTAATGAGTTTACCGGTTTTGCCGAGTTTTTCTCTCAATCGGGTAATATGGGTATCGATGGTACGGGTGTTGATGGTTTTATCGACATCCCACACATCGCTGAGCAATGTCTCTCTTGACTGAGCCTGGCCTCTGCGCTTCAGCAGCACTGCAAGAAGTTTGAATTCCATCAATGTCAGGGTAACTTCCTTTCCGTTGAGCCTGACGCTGTGCCGGGAGATGTCGACCTCCAGACCGTCACATTTCATAATTTCCCTGACATCGCGTTTGCCTCTCCGGTCCCGTTTCAGGATAGCGCGAATCCTCAGGTTCAGTTCACGCGGGCTGAACGGCTTTACCACATAGTCATCGATGCCCAGTTCAAAACCGAGTACCTTGTCAATTTCCTCTCCCTTTGCGGTAAGCATGACTATGGGAAGGTCCCTGTATAACTGATGCTGCCGTATTCTCCGGCAAACCTCGAAACCATCGATTCCGGGAAGCATGATATCGAGCAGGACCAGATCGAAAGCCCTCTCCGCAAGCAGCTGCAGGCCTTCCTCTCCCGCTTCTGCCAGAAAACATTTATAACTGGCCTTTTCAAGGTTGTATTTCAGAAGTTTCGCAAGGTTGCGATCGTCTTCAACAACAAGAATCAATGGATCTGCCATAGGATCACAAAGGAAAGGTTGGGAGTAGAAGCAACCTGATTATGTTTTCCGCTGCCGTGTCAGAAGTATGACAAGACCAATTAAGGGTACCTCTAAAAACGTATTGCGCGCCCAAATTGCTGCGTTATCCAGATCTTGTCGGGATCGAAATCCTCATGTCCCGACAAGTCGGGACACTCTCCCGATTGTATCGGGACTCATGACACTTTTTAAAAGCTGCCTTCAAGCTGGAATATAGACATAATAGGCGGTATTTCTGAAACAGCCCTTCCGCTGTTCACCCCCGGAAGGGTGCTGTTATGTTACGATTGTGTAAAACCGTGCTTTAGCAGTACACTCAGGCGGAAATTTTCCAGCAGGCTGCCATATGGCCCGCATCATATTCCTTGAGTTCAGGCTCGAATGCCCTGCAGTGCTCATCGGCCAATGGACAGCGGTTTGCAAACCTGCATCCATCAGGCAAACGGGTTGCACTCGGTACATTCCCCTCTATTACATTGAGGCGTTGCTTCTTTGAGCCTATTCGGGGGATCGACTTGAGCAATCCTGCGGTGTAGGGGTGCAACGGTTGTAAAAAAATCTGGGCGGCGCTTCCGCTTTCAACAACTTTCGATGCGTACATAACCAGTACATCTTCACACAGCTCGGCAATCACCCCGAAATCATGGGTTATGAGAATGACGCTCATTCCGGTTTCAGCCTGCAGTTTTCCTATAAGCTCAAGGATCTGCGCCTGAACGGTAACGTCGAGCGCTGTTGTCGGTTCATCGGCGATTAACAGCGCCGGATCACACGATAACGCCATGGCAATCATGACCCTCTGACGCATTCCGCCTGAAAGTTCGTGGGGATAGGAGTTGAAACGCTCGGAGGGATCAGGAATACCGACAAGCCTGAGCATTTCGACAGCCTGCTTTTTAGCCTCGGGCCTTGAAACCTTGCGGTGCAGAAGAATCTGTTCTACTATCTGGAACCCGCAGGTGTACACCGGATTCAGAGAACTCATGGGTTCCTGAAAGATCATTGCGATTTCATTGCCTCTGAGCTTTCTTATCTGTTCGGCGGAAAGCTTGAGCAGGTCCCTGCCTTTCCAGAGTATCTCTCCTCCGGCGAAAAAGCCCGGAGGCATGGGAACAAGGCCCATGATCGAAAGTGCGGTTACAGACTTTCCGCAGCCGGACTCCCCGACAATCCCGAGTGTACGGTTGCGCCCCAGGGAAAAACTGACGCCATCGACGGCTTTTGCAGTACCGCTATCTGTCGTGTAATAGGTCCTGAGGTTTTTTACTTCCAGTATATTTTGCATAATTAACGGGTTTTCTGAACTTGCAGACGCCCCGCCGCCGTTGAATTTTGTTTATTTTCTTTCACCGTTACAGCAGATGATAACTGCTCATGTTAGGCATAAAATAGGTTATGCGCCATTTATATGAAACACCGGAAGGACAAAGGGAAAAAACAGTGACAAACATATCGGTTGTCAAAAGAAAACTCTCTTATCTCCTGAACGCCGTCCGGCAACACCCTGCCTATATCGATATCAGAGAATCATTCCGCCAGACTGATATAACAGCCCCTCCCTCTAACGCTCTCGGCATCTCCGGCATTCAGGGCTCTCTTTCATCACTGCTGGCTGTACAGCTGTTTAAAGACCTGCATTCGCCTATGCTGATTATCGGGTCAGCGAGTGTTTTCGACGTGTACGATAACGACCTGTTCGAACTGCTGGAGCCCGGTACGGTTTATACTGTTTCGGACGAACTCCCTGCTGCAATCGGTGCACTTTCCCGGAAACGCAATACCGTTCTGCTTGCCGCATTCGACGACCTGCTGACCCCGCTCCAAAACCCCGACCTCTCCGGCGAGAAACTGTTTACTCTGGAAACAGGCCAGGAAACAGGTTATGAAGCGTTAACCGGTTTTCTTAACCGGAACAGTTACGTCAACCGGGATTTCGTCGAAGAAGAAGGCCAGTTTTCATTACGCGGATCGATTGTCGACATATTTCCGTCCGGCTTCCGCAAACCGGTCCGTATAGAGTTTTTCGGTGATACGGTCACATCCCTGAGGTTATTTGAGACTGACAGTCAGCTTTCCGGTTCGGTTATTGATTCGGTCGTTCTGACCGGAAATTTTTTTACCGAAAAAAACGGTAACGGCGACTCCTGGAGCCTGCTTGATTACCTTCCGGCCGGAACAGTCGTCATTATCGATGACAGCACCTCTTTCGAAGCTCTTGGAAACAGGGATGCGCTGGAAGAAAAACTCTTCAGATTCCGCCGTCTTTATTGCAACCGTCTCGAGAAACAGGCCATTGATTTCCATGCAGAAGCACAATCAAGACTGAACGCTAATTTCAAGTTGCTTGCAAGAGAGCTGAGCAAGGATAATAAAGACGAAAAAAGCACGGTTTTCGTAGGCAGTTCAAAAAAAGAGATCGAGGAGCTGGCGGAATTTATTTCGGATGAAATTTCTCACCAGGACGAAGATACCCGGCTGGAAGTGAACTGGGTATCGCTGAATCTTCACTCAGGCTTTCTTTTCGGCGGTTTTGCTGTCTACACCGAATCGGACGTTTTCGGCAAGTTCCATACCCACAAATCCCACAAAAAAAGAACGTTTAAAGGCATCTCCCTCAAGGACCTGCAGACACTTGCCGTCGGGGACTATATCGTTCATGAAGATTACGGCATCGGGATTTTCAAGGCCCTCGAAACCATCGATGTCGGCAACTCCGAACAGGAAAGTGTATTGATAGAATATCAGGGAGGCGACCAGCTGTATGTCAACGTCCAGAATATCCGGCTGCTTTCAAAGTACACAGCATCCGAAGGCGCTCTTCCCGGTCTGTCCAGGCTTGGCAGCTCAAAATGGAAAGCAAAGAAAGAAAAGGTAAAAAAGCGCCTGAAAGACATCGCTGCGAAGCTCATCAAACTGTATGCACAGCGGAAAACAACCCAGGGGTTCGGCTTTGGACCGGATTCGATATTCCAGAGGGAATTCGAGGCTTCGTTCATATTCGACGAAACCCAGGACCAGTTGAAGACCATTGATGAAGTGAAACGTGATATGCAGAGCAGTTCGCCCATGGACCGGCTGATCTGTGGAGACGCCGGATTCGGCAAAACCGAAATTGCCATGCGCGCGGCGTTCAAGGCTGTTGAATCAAAAAAGCAGGTTGCCATCCTTACCCCTACAACAATACTTGCCCACCAGCATGTGGAAACGTTCGAGCGAAGATTCAGGAACTTTCCGGTAAATATCGCCGTTCTCAGCAGATTTGTCGGTCGTAAAGAACAGAAAGAACTGGTACAAAAAATCTCCCGCGGCCTCGTCGATATCGTTATCGGCACACACAGGCTTGTTTCGAAAGATGTTGTTTTTCAGGACCTCGGACTGCTGATCATCGATGAGGAACAACACTTTGGCGTTGCTGTCAAAGAAAAATTACGCCAATCGTTTCCCGGCGTCGATACCCTCACCATGTCTGCAACCCCCATACCGAGAACACTGCAGTTTTCCATGCTCGGCGCAAGGGATCTGTCAATAGTTTCGACGCCCCCTCGAAACCGCCAGCCGGTTGAAACGGTTATCACGCAGTTCGATCCGGACAGTGTTCGTACGGCCATACAGCGCGAAATCAGCCGGCGCGGTCAGGTTTTTTTCCTGCATAACCGTATTTCAGGACTCGACCAGATCCAGAATACGCTCAGGGAACTGGTCCCGGAAGCAAAAACGGGCAT
This sequence comes from Chlorobium sp., assembly GCA_028278005.1. Lineage (GTDB taxonomy): Bacteria > Bacteroidota > Chlorobiia > Chlorobiales > Chlorobiaceae > Prosthecochloris. The sequence goes on from JANQFD010000020.1 coordinate 8,500, forward strand.
CGCACATGGGCAGATGCCCACGGCCGAACTTGAAAACGTGATGATGCGTTTCATCAACCGGGAGATAGATCTGCTCATATCCACCTCGATTATCGGATCGGGACTTGACATTTCCAATGCAAACACGATCATCATCAACCGTGCAGACATGTTCGGCCTTTCCGATCTTTACCAACTCAGGGGACGTGTTGGAAGAAGTGAGAGAAAAGCCTTCAGTTATCTCATCATCCCTCCCGTCGATACCCTGAAAAAAGAAGCGATGCAGCGGCTTGCCGTTATCGAAAGTTTTACGGAGCTGGGCTCGGGTTTCAACATTGCATTACGCGACCTTGATATAAGGGGTGCCGGAAACCTTCTCGGAGCGGAACAGTCGGGAGCGATCCACGAGCTCGGCTTCGACCTTTACCAGAAACTGCTCGAAGAAGCCGTTACCGAGCTGAAAACAAATGAATTCAGCCAACTTTTCACTATCGATGAGTCACAACAGGCCCGTGTTGCAGGCAGTACGGACATGGTTTTTTATTTTGACGCCCTCATTCCCGAGTATTACATCTCACCGACCCAGGAACGTTTTTCCTTTTACGAAAAGATATCCAGGAGCGAAACAGACAAGGAAATTGACGCGATCCGGAGTGAATTACAGGACAGGTTCGGCTCTCTTCCGCAAGAGGTGGAGAACCTCATCGGGCTGGCAAAACTGAAAAACCTCTGCTCTTCGATCGGTTTATCCAGAGTCGATATCCAACCTCGGACGTTTACCATCTTTCTGCCCGGTGAAAACCAGGCAGACTTCTACAGCCGGTCGTTTTTCCAGGAATTGATAGCATCGCTTCAGACCGAATGGATGCAGGTCTATGCCCCCCGTTTTCAGCAGGGCAAAAAAATGAAACTTGTGCTTCATCATCCGCCAGGTTCAGATCCGGAACCAAACGGTCTGATGGAGCATTACCGCACTCTTCTCAACAAGCTGCAGAAGGACTGATCCCTGCAGGCTCCCCCTGCACCGTACCTGCAAGCAAACAGGACAATAATTATCCTGTTTAGCAACTTTTAAAGCGTTGAAACAGGTTACCATTTGTGAGGCTTATCATACATGAACAACAAACCATATAAACATGTTTGTATATATAAACGATGAAAAATATGAGGCAAAACCGGGTGAACGTCTCATAGATATTGCCCGCAAAAATCATACGCATATCGGTTACTTCTGCGGAGGGAACGGCATATGTCAGACCTGTTATGTAAAGGTTCTTGAAGGTATGCACCTGCTTTCTCCTCTTAACGACAGAGAAAAAGCCATGCTTTCGGACAGGTTGATCGATGAAGGAATACGGGTTGCATGCATGACAACCCTGGATAAACTGGGCACTGTCAAGCTTCTGACGATCGTTGAAGAGGTAAAAAGAACTTTTGAGACAAAACCTCTTGAACTGGTTCCCTATCAGGCAAAATACGGCTGGGAATCTCTGATCAGGTTTCCTGAAACCATCGCCATGCAGGCGAAGAGATTTTCAGAAGGCAAACTCGACACGTGGCAGCTTGTAACCGATGT
>JANQFD010000051.1 GCA_028278005.1 Chlorobium sp.
TCGGGACGAGCCATTGTGGAACTGAGGCGTTGACGATCAGTTCCGGGTGATTCAGCATCACGCCCGAGACCGACATCCATGCAAAGAAGATCAAGAGCAATAATCCGGTGTACTTATGTATCCACCTGCTGGTTTTATAGAGACCGCTTTCCTTTTTCACCTGTCAGTTGTTCATACTTCGTCACGTTTTTATAAGCCGAAGCTCAGGGAAAGATACAGCTTGTTTTTACTTTGACTATATAAAAAAATGAAAGAGACGGGATTCATAGCGGGACAGGAGAGAGAAAGAAGCGGGGGGGGGCCGGTTTTTCTAACCCACAATCAAGCTTCCGGTATATTCCTCAATCGTCGGGTTATCCGGTGCGGCGAAGTGATCCTCAATGGCATCAGCCACGGTTTCCCCGATATCGGGGTCGACGAAGTTCATGGTGCCGATCTGTATGGCGCGTGAGCCGGTCAGCAGAAATTCCATTGCATCCTCAAAGCAGGCAATCCCTCCCATGCCGACAACCGGGATTTTTACGGCATTGAAAACTTCCCAGACCTTGGCGAGTGCGACCGGCTTGACCGCCGGGCCGGAAAGACCTCCGGTGATGTTGGCCAAGAGCGGCTTTCGTTTCCGGTAGTCGACCGCCATGCCGACCAGTGTATTGATCAGCGATACTGAATCGGCCCCGGCTTCCTCGGCTGCAAGCGCGATGGAACTGATAGAGGTGACGTTCGGAGTGAGTTTCACCATGAGGTGCCGTTCGGTGAGCGGTCTTAGCCGGGAGATGATCTCGAACGTCGCATCGCGGCTGACACCCATGATCATGCACTCACCCTTGACGTTCGGGCAGGAGAGGTTTATTTCATAACCGTTTATGCCTTCACAGTCATCGAGGCGCTCGATAACCGCGGAATAGTCGTCAATGGATTTGCCGGCAATGTTGACGATTATTGCCGTATCGAGGCTTTGCAGGAACGGTACTTTTTCCTCGACGAATTTCTCCAGCCCGACGTTTGCAAGTCCGATGGCGTTGATCATGCCGCAGGGGGTCTCCGCGATGCGCTGCGGTGGATTGCCCGTGCGCGGTTCGGGAGAGATGGCCTTGGTGACGATCCCGCCGATTTTTCCCAGGTCGGTGAGCCTGTGCAGTTCTTCTCCGTAGGAAACCGTTCCGGATGCCAGCAGTACAGGCGAACGGAGAACGAGGCCGCGCCCGAGCGATACTGCCGAAGCTCTCGAAGACTGCTGTTCCGGATGTACGGTCATGCTTGCAATGGTTTCAGGGTTTGACAGCCATACTGCGGATTTCGGTTATTCATCAAGATAATATTTCATCGTATAGTCCTTGACCATACGGTGTGTATTGTATACCGGTCCGATTGTTGTTATGGCGTTGCGTACCTTTTTCAGCCATTTTACCGGGATATTGTCCAGATTGCGATCATAGAACGTCGGAATGATCTGGTTTTCGAGCACGTCATAGAGCTGTTCGGCATCGTGGCGATCCTGCTCTTCATGGTGTTCGAACTGTTCGCCGCTGCCGATCGACCATCCGTTTTCACCGTTGTATGCTTCGGGCCACCAGCCGTCGGGTACACTGAAGTTGAGCCCTCCATGCAGCACGGTTTTCTGTCCTGACGTTCCGCTTGCCTCCATCGGCCTGATCGGGTTGTTGAGCCAGACATCCACCCCGGATATCATGCGTTTTGCCACTCCGAGATTGTAATTCTCGAGGAAAATTATTTTCCCCTTGAACTGCGGAAGCCGCGCGTGTTCGACAATCTGCTGGATGTAGTGCTTGCCTGCATCGTCATGAGGATGGGCCTTTCCGGCGAAAATGATCTGTACGGGCATAGCGGGATTATTGACTATCCTCGTGAGACGTTCAATATCCGAGAAAATCAACGGTGCTCGTTTATAGGTTGCGAATCGCCGGGCAAACCCTATGGTCAAAACGTCGGGCGACAAGGGATTTTTTGTCGATTTCGAGGAGTCCGCTTCCATGTAGCTTGTATAGATATGCTGGTGGAAAAGCTGGTTTGAAAGGTAGCGGTAGATAAAGTCGATAAGATTACGTTTGAGACGATAACGCAGACCCCAGAGCTGCTCGTCCGGCACCTTCGCCAGAACTTCGGCTGCAGCTTCCGGTGAAGATGTCAGTGTGTCGAGACTGTCGGTGTACTGACGCCAGAAACTGTCGGTGAAACCGCTTCCCCAGCTTGGTATGTGAATGCCGTTGGTTATATGCCCGATAGGGACCTGTTTCCGGGACTCGGCACCGTAGATATGCTGCCACATCTCCCGCGATACCTCTCCGTGCAGCTTCGATACTCCATTTGCGCTGCGTGAAAGATTGAGAGCAAGTACCGTCATGGTAAACAGGCCGTGAAGATTCGATGGATCTTCAGTGCCCAGCTTCATGATCTCATCGAATGCAATACCGTTATTCTGCAGATATTTGTCAAAAGAGTAGTGCATCATATCTCTCGAAAAACGGTCGTGGCCTGCAGGTACCGGAGTATGGGTTGTAAAAACACATTGTTGCTTGACGCTTTTTTTGGCTTCTTCCAGTTTTTTTCCGCTTTCGAGTTCCTTTGCAAGCAGCTCGACCGTGAGAAAAGCCGAATGACCTTCGTTCATGTGGTACACGGCGGTGTCGATACCGAGCGCTTTCAGTAGCTTGACGCCGCCTATGCCCAGAACGATTTCCTGGTTGATGCGCATGTTCTGGTCTCCACCGTATACCCTGGAGCAGATGTCACGGTAATGCGCTTCATTTGCGGGAATGTTGGTGCCGAGAAGGTACAGTTTCGCCCTGCCCACATTCATGTACCATGCCTGGGCGAAAACCTCGCTCTGGGCGATATCGAGTGAGATGATCAGGTCCGTGCCGTCAGGGTTGGTTACTTTTTCCAGCGGAAGGCTCTCAGGGTACTGGAGGGGGTAATCTTCGACCTGCCAGCCCTGCTGATTGAGGCTTTGGCGGAAATAGCCCTCTTTGTAGAACAGTGTTATGCCGACGAAATTCAGTCCGAGATCGCTTGCGGATTTGATATGGTCGCCGGAGAGTACTCCAAGACCGCCGGAATAGATTCTCACGCTTTCGTGAATGCCGAATTCCGCACTGAAATATGCTACAGCCTTTTCGGTGAGGGAGGGAGCATTTTGCGCCGCCCAGGTGTCTGTTTCCGTGAGATAGGCTTCGAACTGCTCGGTTACGTTGTCGAGTTTTTCACCGAACTCGTAATCGAGCCTGGCCATAAGCTCGTCGTTTGAGATATGGTGGAGGAGTTCGACCGGATTGTGGTTGACCCTTTCCCAGAGAAGCGGAGAAATTTCCTTGAACAGTTCCTTCGCTTCCGTATTCCAGGACCACCAGAGATTACGGGACAGTTTCTGTAAAGCTGCTATTTTATGACGCATAACTGATAGAATGTAATAATGTAAAAAGGTGTAGTATGTGTAATGTAACTGTATGAATCGCTATCTTGAACGGCAGTAATTTACAGTTTCTATAACTAAAGGGCATCTCAAAAATGAAAATTTTGGATATGCCTTGAAACCGGGGCTTCAGCATTGTCCGAAAAACGCATCAAGCTTGCGCACTTTTCTGATCTGCATCTTTCCGGAAAGCAGGACGGTCGCGGGCTTGCCCGTCTTGAGGCACTATTGACAGCCATTATGGACAATGGCTGCAGCCATATTGTTATTACCGGTGACCTTTTCAATTCTACTGATCCGGATGACTGGGCGGCAGTCAGGGATGTGCTGCAAAACAAGGGGCTGTATTCCTGGGATAAGGCGACGATCATTCCAGGCAACCACGATCTTATCAGCCTTGAAGAGGAGATGCGGATATACAACGCATTGAATCCCGGGGCTGCCGGCAGAACGCAGAGGCTTCGGAAAAACATGGAAAAGTTCTGCAGCCTTTTCAGGGAGTTGATAACCGGAGATGATACCGTTGCAGGGTTCCCATATGTCAAAGTGCTGGGATACGGGGATCTCAGGATTTCACTTGTCATGGTCAACACCATATTGCCCTGGAACAATATTGATAATCCTCTTGGGGCACGAGGCTATGTCAGGCCCGG
>JANQFD010000098.1 GCA_028278005.1 Chlorobium sp.
CAGAGGATTGTCGATATCTGAAGTGTGGGTCCCGAGGGAGTCGAACCCCCGACCTACTGGGTGTAAACCAGTCGCTCTAACCAACTGAGCTAGAGACCCGCATCACAATTAAAGGACGATAATATACTACTTCCATAATTCAAGACCAACATTTTTCCAACAAAAGATATTCGGCGATACCTGTCGGACTTGTAAGCCGTCCCGAAAAAACATAAATTCAGGCCGGTAACCCGGCGGTTTTTAACACAATTTCGAACATCATGAAATCACTATCTATCCTCGGCAGTACTGGATCTATCGGATTGAGCACACTTGATGTTGTCCGCCAGCACCCGGAAAGATTTACTGTAACCGGGCTCGCGGAAGGTCACGATGTCAACATGCTTGCTGAACAGATCAGGGAGTTCAAGCCCGGGATTGTCTCCGTCCGGGATGAACAGTCCGCCAAACAGTTGCGCGAACTGCTTGATGCCGAGAAGCCTGACATACACTGGGGAATAGAGGGCGCTGCCGCTGTCGGTGCGGCGGAAGGGTCCGACATGGTTGTTTCTGCTATTGTGGGTGCAGCCGGCCTCGTACCCACCGTGAGCGCGATCAAGGCAGGCAAGGATATCGCTCTTGCCAACAAGGAAACGCTCGTTGTTGCCGGACAGCTTGTATCCAACCTCGTAAAAGAACATAACGTAACCCTCCTGCCGGTTGACAGTGAACACTCGGCAATTTTCCAGTCACTCACGGGTCACAGGACAGAAGATATTGAACGCATTATCCTGACTGCCTCGGGTGGACCGTTCAGGCAGACACCTGCCGAAGAACTGAAAAATGTCGGGCCTGAAAAAGCCCTGAAACACCCGCAGTGGTCCATGGGCGCGAAAATAACCATTGATTCCGCCACATTGATGAATAAAGGACTTGAAGTTATAGAGGCTCACTGGCTGTTCGACATGCCGGCAGAAAAAATCGGTGTCGTGGTTCACCCGCAAAGCGTCATTCACTCGATGGTCGAGTATATCGACGGTTGCGTCATGGCACAGCTTGGTGCACCTGATATGCGGGCTCCGATAGCCTATGCAATAGCCTGGCCTGAACGTTGTGAAAGCGGCATTAAAAAGCTCGATCTTACCCGGATTGCCACCCTGACCTTCGAGGAACCTGACATGGATCGTTTTCCCGCCCTCGGTCTTGCGTTTGATGCTCTGAAAGCAGGAAAAACCTACCCTGCCGTACTCAATGCTGCAAACGAGATCGCGGTTGCCGCGTTCCTTGATAAAAGGGCAGGCTTTACGGACATTCCGGCAATTGTCGATAAAACCATGCAGGCACATGATCCATATACCGCCGCCGGACTCGAAGATTATCTCGCCGCTGACAAATGGGCTCGTGAAAGAGCCGCAGAAATGGTTGTATAAAATACTCGGAATAACCTCTTCTGGAGGAAACAGATCATATTATGGACTTTTTAAGTACGATTTTCTTCTTTATCATCGCAATTTTCATTCTTGTCACCGTGCATGAGCTTGGGCATTTCCTCACCGCAAAGCTTTTCGGTATGCGCGTCGACAAGTTCTACATCGGATTTGATTTTTATAACCTTCGCCTCTGGAAAAAAACAATCGGCGATACCGAATACGGCATCGGCGCCTTCCCGTTGGGCGGATATGTAAAAATAGCGGGTATGGTTGACGAAAGCCTTGATACCGGCTTTCAGCAGTCGACCCCGCAACCCTGGGAGTTCAGAGCAAAACCTGTCTGGCAGCGCCTCATTGTCCTTGCCGGAGGAGTTGCAATGAACATGATCCTTGCCGCAGCTATTTTCATCGGTATGGCTTCGGTTTTCGGTGAAAGCAGAACATCCGTGGTGAATCCTGCATATGTCGAAAATGGCTCTGTCTACAAACAAATGGGCATGGAGACAGGTGACCGCTTCTTAGCCGTTAACGGAAAGCCTGTCGAGTACTGGGAAGAGGTTCTTGCTCCCGGGAATTTCGCAGGGCAGACTCTTAGCTATACTGTATTGAGGAACGGCGAACGGATAACCCTGCAGGCACCCGGAGATATTCTCACCCGCATAAACGAAAAACAGGCGCTGGGTATACGTCCCCTGATGCCTCCCGTCATAGACCAGATTCTTGATAACCAGCCTGCAGCCAATGCTGGTTTGAAACCCGGTGCTCTCATTACAGCCATCAATGATATGCCGGTCCGTGACTGGACTGAGGTAGTCGAGATCATCTCTGCCAATCCAGGCAAAACAATATCGATTACATGGAAGTATCTCGCTCCTCCTGCCGAAGGCACGATAAACGTTGCAAAAGTCAGGGAGTTCGGACAAGCAACCTTTTCAGACGTTGTACCGGCATCTACCGGGAAAATCGGCATCTCGCTGAAACAGACACTTGTCATAGACCACCGTCAACTTAATCCGGCTGATGCAGTCACATATGGTCTGGCACAGACATGGAACATGACTACAACAACCGTCAAGGGATTCGGTAAAATACTGACCGGAAAGGAAGATTTCCGCAAATCCCTGGGCGGGCCGATCAAGATAGCCAGGATTGCCAACCAGAGTGCCGAACAGGGCCTTAGCAGTTTCATGTATTTCCTCGCACTTCTGTCGATCTCGCTTGCGTTCATTAACATCCTCCCTATCCCTGCACTTGACGGCGGACAGTTTGTTCTGAACGCCATAGAGGGAATTATAGGCCGTGAGATCCCTTTCCAGCTGAAAATGAGAATCCAGCAGATTGGTATGGCTCTTCTCCTGACACTTTTCCTATTCTTTATCATTAACGACCTTATCAACCCGTGAGGTTGAGAGAATGAGAGCAGGAATCTGCATATGCTCGATAAACTTGAAGCGCTAAAGGACAAGTACATCCGGGTTGAAGAACAGCTCTCCGATCCCGAAGTGATTGCGGACCAGCAACGTTTCAGAAAGCTGAACAAGGAGTACAGCGACCTGAAAGAGATTGTACACGCATATGACAGATACAAATCGAACAAACTGCAGCTCGAAGATGTGCGTCTGATGATCAAACAGGAAAATGATCCTGATATGAAGGCGCTTGCGCAAACGGAACTTGAAGAGCTGCAGAAACTGGAGCCTGAGCTTGAACAGCAGTTGAAACTGCTCCTTCTGCCCAAAGACGAAGCAGACTCAAGAAACGTCATTATCGAAATCCGGGCCGGGACCGGTGGCGATGAAGCAGCTCTGTTCGCAACCGACCTGCTGCGGATGTATCAGCGTTTTGCCGAACGAAAAGGATGGGATTGCGAAGTAATGGAATTCAGTGAGGCAAATATACCGGGGGCATGCAAGGAAGCTGTACTGAGTATCAGCGGCCACGACGTGTATGGCACCATGAAATTTGAAAGCGGCGTCCATCGTGTTCAAAGAGTTCCTGAAACCGAAACACAGGGCAGAATTCACACTTCGGCAGCCAGTGTCGCAGTGCTTCCAGAAGCGGAAGAAGTCGATATTGAAATACGCAAAGAAGATCTGCAGACGGACACCTTCCGAAGTGGAGGAAAGGGGGGACAGAATGTCAACAAGGTTGAGACCGCTGTCAGGATCACACACATCCCTACCGGCATTGTCGTTGCATGCCAGGAAGAGCGTTCGCAGCTCCAGAATCGGGAACGTTCATTGAAAATGCTTCGAGCGAAACTTTACGATATGCAGCTCGCCGAAAAAAACAGGGAGCGTGCAGATCTACGCAGGTCAATGGTTGCCACCGGCGACCGCAGCGCGAAAATCCGAACCTACAATTT
>JANQFD010000137.1 GCA_028278005.1 Chlorobium sp.
GCTCTTGAAAACGTCATGGACCCTGATCTGAAAAAGGATCTGGTTTCCCTGAATATGATCAAAGACATACGTATCGATGACAACAACAACATCTCGTTCAGTATAGAGCTCACCACACCGGCCTGTCCGATGAAAGAGCACTTCCGAAACGCATGTACCGCCATCATTCGCGAACGAGTACCTGAAACGGGCGAGATCACCATTGATCTGCCAGCAAAAGTAACATCGGGCAGAGGCTGCTCCCACCATGGAGAACAAAGCAATGCACTGCCGAATGTCAGGAACATCATCGCTGTGGGTTCTGGCAAAGGCGGAGTCGGCAAATCAACCGTCGCTGTAAATCTTGCCGTCAGCCTTGCCCGTACGGGAGCCAGAGTCGGTCTGATCGACGCTGACCTTTACGGGCCGAGCATACCGACAATGTTCGGACTCGAAAACAAACGACCGGAAGTGGTTGACAAAACTATCATGCCCCTGGAAAAGTACGGCGTTAAACTCATGTCGATCGGATTTCTTATAGAAAGCGACAATCCGGTCATATGGAGAGGCCCGATGGCCTCATCCGCAATAAAACAGTTTGTTACCGATGTCGCCTGGGGTGAACTGGATTATCTTATTTTTGACCTCCCTCCCGGCACAGGGGACATTCAGCTGACTCTGGTACAGATGCTCCCGGTCAGCGGCGCTGTCATTGTCACAACACCGCAGGATGTCGCTCTTACCGACGTTGCAAAAGCCGTCACCATGTTCAGAAAGGTCAACGTCCCTCTGCTCGGCCTGATTGAAAACATGAGTTACTACCTTCTGCCGGATGGGTCAAAGGACTATATCTTCGGCAAGGGCGGGGGCGAAAAGTACGCCAAGGCACAAGGCATAACGCTTCTCGGTTCCATTCCGATCCGCGGTATCGTCAGGGAAGGAGGGGACAGTGGCATGCCCGTCGTTGTAGAGTCTCCCGACAGTGAGCCGGCCAGGGCGATCGATTCCGCAGCCTGTGAGGTTGCCAGGCAGATTTCCATACGGAATGCTGCGGCATGTACGCACCACAACAACTGAGCTTGAACACAAAAAACCCCGGTTGTACACCGGGGTTATCTTTTCCTTGTATAGCTGCCGGCCCTCAGACCGACTCAACCCTGGCTACTTGCGGAACAGCCTTCTTGACCGCCTGCTCCACTCCTGCACGAAGTGTCAACGTACTCATCGGGCAGGAACCACAGGCACCGAGAAGCTTAACATCGACAACCATATCTTTGGTTATACCGACAAGCTGGCAGTCCCCTCCGTCAGCCTGCAAATAAGGACGGACATCCTCAAGAGCTTTAATAACCTTATCATAAAGGGGATCTGTATCGGGAAGATACTCTTTACTTGTATTCATAATACATGGTTTTGTGTACGAAAAAAATGCATAGGTATTACACCGCATGACCTAATATGAAATGCCAAAGACAAAAAACAAAATAGTTTCGGTTTTTCACTCAAGGTTTCGCAGAAGCAATTCAAGAGCATCGTGGCTTTCAACCAGCACCTCACGAGCTTTACTGCCGTCGGCCGGGCCAACTATTCCACAGACCTCAAGCTGATCCATGATACGGGCAGCTCTGCTGAAACCAAGTTTAAGACGACGCTGAAGCAAAGAAACGCTTCCTTGCTGATGCATCACCACAAGGTGGGCGGCTTCCTCGAACATGCTGTCCCTTCCCTCATTTTCCTGAACTCCCCCGTTTTGAAAACCTCCGCCCTTTTCCCTCTGATCAGGCTGAGGAAGGGAATAGTAGTTCGTCAAGCCTTCCTGTCTTCCGATAAAAGAGGTGATCGCTTCCACCTCTGCAGAAGATATGTAGGGACATTGTATGCGCTCAGGTTTAGGTTGAGAGGCGGGCTGATAAAGCATATCACCGTTGCCGAGAAGCTGTTCGGCACCTGAACCGTCAAGTATTGTCCTTGAATCAACTTTGCTTGCCACCTGGAAAGCTATCCTTGCCGGAAAGTTTGCCTTGATCACCCCGGTAATGATATCAACAGAAGGACGTTGCGTTGCAACGATAAGATGAATACCCACCGCCCTTGCAAGCTGGGCAAGCCGGGTTATCGGCTCCTCAACATCCCTGCCTGCAGTAATCATGAGATCCGCCAGTTCATCAACAACAACCACCAGGTACGGCAACGCTTCTTCAGGGCGTTTACGGTTTAAATCCGTGATGTTTCGAACCCCGGCTTTTTCCAGTAGTTCATAGCGCTGCTCCATTTCCTTTTCAACAGATCTCAACGCATAGACAGCCTTTGCAGGATCCGTAATAATCTGTTCATCGAGATCATGAAATTTTACCAGAAAATGGTTTTTAAGACTCTGGTAATGAAGCAGTTCCACACGTTTGGGATCGATCAGTACAAACTTGACCTTGTCCGGGCTGCAGGCATAAAGAAGACTGTTCAGCATAACGTTGATCCCGACCGATTTACCCGCACCTGTAGCACCTGCGATCAAAAGATGTGGCATCGTTGCAAGATCGTCCAGATACACTTCATTTGCTATGGTTTTGCCCAGCACTACCGGCAGTGCCATCCGGTTGTTCTTGAATTTTTCAACCTGCAGAACCGATCTCATCCACACAGTACGCGGCTTACCATGAGGGATTTCAACCCCTACGGCGTTTTTCCCGGGAATAGGCGCTATTATACGTATCCCCCTCGCGGCCATGGCCATTGCAAGATCGTTCTCAAGGGATGTTACCCGGCTCACCTTGACATCGGGCGCAAGCTCCAGCTCGAAAAGGGTGACCCTCGGGCCCACTGTTGCGGAAATCCTGACAACTTCCACCTTGTAAATTCTCAGCTTTTCAAGCAGCCTGTTTTTGCTGTCCTCAAGCAGTGTTTCGTCAACATATTCATCCTCATCACGGGTTCTCCGAAGAAGATCGACCGAAGGAAAACGGTAGGCAACCCTGTCTTTTGTTTTAACCTTGAGCTTTCGTTTATCCAGATCGGCCTCTTTTTCGTGAACACTCTCCCGAATCGTAATTTCAGGCTCACCGCTTTCTCCAGCAACAGCAACATGCTCCCCGGCATAGGCAGAATGCCCCGGTTCACTCTTTTCCGCCAAACCTGAATCAGCCGGATCATCAGAGCTATCTGCAACTTGCGAAAACTGTTCATCGGCATATGTTTTCCGGGATTGTTCCGGAGGCGATGTCGCAGCATCCCTGTGAAAAAACGATGCGACCCTTTTACCGAAATTACCGATAACTGCTACGGCTTCATGCAGTTTTTCAACAGGCTCGTCGACAAGAGCTCTCAGAGCCATAAGGGTGGCCGCCAAACCCAGTACCGCAAGAAAAATCCATGCACCTGTGAAACCAATGACCGTCGAGAGAAAAGCCGCCAGCATACGGCCTACCGTTCCTGCCATGACATCCCCGTACGAAGCCGTAGTCAATCCGAACATGGTGGCGACATCCAGAGACATGAAAACAGTATAAAGCGTAAAAAGCAGAGGGGCTTTAAGGCTGTTATGACGAAGAAGGCTCCAGCTCCAGTGCACAAGCGCCAAACCGGGGATAATAGAAACGTAGCCCAGAAAAGAGCGTATAAGAAGGTCGGCAAGACGCGCCCCGAATATACCAAAAGGATTATGCAGCCTGGAGGCAGCCTCCATTGCATTTCGGCCGAACACCTCATACCACTGTAATGACTCCAGTGCTGTTTTATCATCAGGTTGATAAAACAGCAGTGCCCCGATATAAAAAAAAGCAATGATGCCCAGAAATATCCCTGAAAGCTCTCTTTTCAGCTTTTCTTTGTTCATTGATCTGTTCCGCCCGTGATTCGTTATTCGATTTCCCTTCACCTTCGTTTGACAAACGGCAATTTGACCACCTTGCCGCGATATTTCCTGTCCCTGACTTCCATGAAAATCCTGCTGCCGGGTTTCATGGAACTTCGGAGAACGCTGGCCGTACCTATAGGTTTCTGCAGTACCGGGGACATGGTGCCGCTGCATACTTTTCCGACTTCTTTTTCTGTCTCGTCGTACAGCAGGTACCCCTGACGAGGTATCGCGCGCTCTTCCATTTCAAAACCGACAACGGTCCGTTCCTGTTGACGGTCCGCTTCGACACATGCCTCCCTGCCGATAAAATCTTCTTTGTCAAGCTTTGTTACCCATTTAAGACGGGTTTCCATAGGATTTGTCTCCCGGCTTATTTCATGGCCATAGAGCGGATACCCCATTTCGAGCCGCAATGTATCCCTTGCCCCGAGGCCAACCGGCATAATGCCGAACCGCTCTCCTTCTTTTATGAGCGTTTTCCATAAATCTTTGGCGTACTCATTCGCCACCGAAATCTCAACCCCCTTTTCACCGGTATATCCGGTACAACCAATCATAACTTCTGCTCCCTGAAAGTCAGTCCTTATGAACTGAAAAGGGGAAAGCTGATCGCAGACTGTAGAAGAAAAAACACGTTGCAGAATATGCATGGATTTGGGCCCCTGCAATGCGATAAGCGAGAGCCTGTCGGTGCGATCTTCTATGACTACCCGGTCGAAGTCTTCGGCATGCTTGCCGAGCCATGCAAAATCTTTTTCTTTGTTGACCGCATTGACCACCATTAACCATGTTTCGTGATCTATCCTGTAGATGATAAGATCGTCGACGATGCCGCCGTCAGGATAAAGCATCAATGTGTACTGCGCCTGTTCGTTTTTCAGCGAAGCAAGGTCATTGGTCGTCATGAACTGAAGAAATTCAAGTGAGCGGGCACCTTGAACGAAAAAATTTCCCATATGGGAAACATCAAAAAGTCCTGCTGCAGAACGAACCGACTTGTGCTCGGCAATTATTCCCGAATACTGTACCGGCAGGAGATACCCGCAAAAATCGATCATTTTCGCCCCTGCCTCCAGATGCCAGTCATACAAAGCTGTTTTTTTCATGTACCAGAATACTTCTCGGTTTTACAGACTGTTACCCGCCCTCTTTTTCTTGTAAGAGCAATACATATAACGATACTGAATTTCAGGGGATAAACCAGAGTGGCCACAGCACGCTGCTTCTGATTGCAGGGCTCGTGATCGGGTATCTTCACTTTTTCCATGACCGTCAGGTCCTCGACAAGCAGGCAACCGAACGTACACGGCGTTTGCAGAAACATGCACAAAAGGGCACGTCTGTTCATTGTCCGGATTCAATCGGGAGAGTCGACCAGCTTGACGGGGAAATGAGGATTTCGATCCCGACAGGCCGGGATCGATGTTGTACTTGAAGTGCGGAATACATGGAGGCACCCGACAGCAGATCACTCTACAGCAATGACTCTTGATAACCGGTTGTTCTCTGTATTACTATCCTCAAAACCGTCAGGGTCAACCACTACCGATATGGTATAGCTCCCTTTATCTTCGAAACGCATACTCCCTGCGGAAAAAGCGGCACCGGTCTGACCGGGCTCAAGCAGCCCGTTGTTACGGGAGCTGTCTGAGTAGAGTTCGTTTCCTTTTGCATCACTGACAGTCACGAAAAGATCGTAACGACCGGAAGGGACAATACCGATGTTTTGACAGAAAACATGTAACGTAAACGGTTCTCCCGGCCGTGGAACATGCGGCTCCACTTCAATGGCAGAGATCATGATATCAGGCATCGGGCCTGATCTTGCCCAGCTTTTTTCGCGCTGCATATCATCAGGAAACGGTTCGGACAGGCGATAATCATTCATGAGGAACGCCAGTGATGCAATGAACATCAGTAGCGCAAGAAGCATGACCCTCCGCCGTCTTTTCGAACCGGGGCTTTCGATGAAAAGGATCAATGAAATGCTTTTCTTTTGTATTCCCGGGAAGCTGTGCCCCCCGGTGAAACCTTATACCGTTCCGTGTATCCCGCTCCGGCAATGCGATCAATCGGCTGTTTTTTCCTCGACAGCACTGTCATTCGAACCGGGATTTACCGGTTGTTCTTCCCAGTCGATATTGTTGTCCTTCAGCCAGCTCCTTGCAGTGGGGTCACCCAGCCTTGCAGCCTCTTTGAGATCGGCAAGTTCACCTTCCCTGTCACCGAGTCTCGAACGGATCAGAGCCCGGTTGATATAGGCTTCGGAATCTTTCGGATTCAGCTCGATTACCCGGTTGAAATCAGCCATGGATTTTTCATACTCCTCAAAGTAACCGTATATGAATCCCCGATTATAATATGCCTCAACATATCCTGAATCAAGAGTAATGGCCTTATCGAAATCAGCGAGTGCATCCTGAAGCTCACCCGTGTTTCCGTAAACAAAACCACGATTGAGATATGCCTCCGCATACTTGGGATCTTTTTCTATTGCCTTGTTGAAATCTTCCAGAGCTCCCTCAATGTCCTCATTTTTCAGTTTTTCTTTTCCGGTAGTGTTCAGCTCCTCGGCGCTCGGGCCGCAAGCAGCAACACCGATACAGAGAACCGTCAGAAAAACAGGGAAGAGTATTTTGTTTAGTATCATAGTGAATGCTGTTGGTTTGTATGGCAAGAATACGCAAAGAGCTTCGTCACTGGAACAAAAGATAAGCAACTCAAAGCACAATTACGACAACCGGTATTTTTCAATGTTCGGACCAGTTGATAAACCTCAACGGTGTCCATCTATTGACACTCAACTGCCCGACACGATAATCCTCACCGGTTTGCAAAGGTTTTTCTTTTCTCTGGCTGCCCTTGCACATTTTTCACAGACGTATCTCGGCTTTGCAACTTCCTTCATTACACTCCTGAGGTTTTTCCCAACCTCTTTCTCTTTCATCTGGCACAATGATTTCATTCAGAACCTCCCTGCACCGTTTCAATGACCTGTTATCACTGTATCCCGCAATTCATTCGAATTTTCCGGGCCGGCAGGAAACGATTTTTCAAGGATATCCCCACATCGTTCGACTGCACTGCAGATTGCCGATACCTGTTTTCTCTCCCTGATACCTGCCGTTATCATAGCAGTTACCTCCTCCCACTCCGAGGATTCCACCTTTTTGTTGATCCCTTTATCCCCGAGAACCCAGACACGATGCTCGAATAGCGATATGTAAATCAGAATACCGGTATGGTCCCTGGTATCGTATACCTCTTTCTTGTAGAACGAAGCTATCGCCGCTTCCTCCACCTCCTCTTCCATATCGGAACCTGCAACAAACAGACGCTTGAGGAAATAATTTCGCTTGATAACTTCATTGCATAACACAAATGAGAGTGCGAAAAATCCCAGAAAGTGCCACATGGTGTCCAGACCTGTGATCAATGCAGCCGACAGTGCCGCAGTGACTCCGGCCAACACACCGCCCACGATATTGGCAAGCGGATAATGGTGACTCGAAGCGACAACCATCACAACGATTTCTCCAGTGGTTCGTTTCTCAGCCTCACGAACTTTTGCCTCTATTGCGGCTTTGTCATCCTCAGTGAGAAATTTTTCAACGAGATCTTTCATCATACCCGGCACTTATTAATCAACCGTTCCCTCTTTTTCCGTCCGGCAGCTACCAACTTCCTGAAGCTCCTCCACCGCCGAAACTTCCACCGCCTCCGCCGAAACCGCCGCCACCGAAACCTGAACCGCGGCTGCCCCTGCCATAAAAACCGCCGGAACCGTGGGGCCCGGTAAATATCAACGGTCCGGAACCGTGACCACTTCCACCACGCGGGACCTGACCATAAAAGTACAGGATCAGGATCAAAACAATCAGAATCGGCAGAAGAGAACCTCCGCCTTCTTCAGAAACCTCGTCCTCCGGCAAGGCTGTA
>JANQFD010000017.1 GCA_028278005.1 Chlorobium sp.
GAGGTAAAATCACCAGGGCCTTCGGCAAAAGCGTCCGGTTATTGTTTTAACAGATGATACAATGAAATATACACTCGCCATTCTGCTCATTGTCTCCTGTTTCAGTATTGCCGGGTACGGACAGGATAAGTCGGCATTTGAAATATATGGCAAGGCAGGCAAAAAGGTAAGCTATCGTAAGCTGTTCAAAAAAGCGAAAAAAAGCGACGTTGTTCTGTTCGGAGAATTGCACAACAATGCCATCGCACATTGGCTGCAACTGGAGTTGAGCAAGGACCTGCACAAAACCGGCAAACTGATTCTGGGCGCTGAAATGTTCGAGGCCGATAATCAGAAGCCGCTCAATGACTACCTCGGCGGTCTGATCGATTACTCGGGTCTGGATTCCCTAGCCCGCCTGTGGTCCAACTACAAAACGGACTATGCTCCGATAGTGGATTTCGCCAGGGATAACGGCATACCGTTTATCGCGACGAATATCCCGAGAAGATTTGCCCGTATGGTCCATAAAGACGGAGGCTTTACCGCTCTGGACGCGCTCGGCGATGAAGAAAAAGGCTGGATCGCTCCGCTCCCCATTCGTTTCGATCCTGAATTGCCGAAGTATAAAAAAATGTTGACGATGAAGGGTAAACACGGTACTCCCGATCTGGTGAAGGCCCAAGCCATCAAAGATGCCACCATGGCGCATTTTATTGTATCGAACTATAGAGACGGCCATACCTTTCTGCACTTCAATGGTGCGTACCATTCAGACTTTCATCAGGGTATCGTAACGTATTTACATCAACAGAACGACTCCTTGCGATACATGACCGTTACCACGGTGGAACAGGAGAATGTTCAGTGTTTGGAGGACAAGCACAAGGGTCGTGCGGATTTTATTATCTGTGTGGACAGGGATATGACGAAAACGTATTGAAGCAGGGAATGGGGGACGGACCTGAGCCCTTGAAGCTGAGCCACTTATCTATTAGAGGGGGGACAGGGCAGTTATTGAAAGTGGGCGATTGAAATGCAAAGAGCTTGTTTTCCCTGGTTTTTCCCGAGAGCGGCAACGGTGAATAACGTGTTTTACGGTAAGGAGGTATCCGTTTTTTTTGATACTTTCATTGAATGAAAAACGTTATTGCCGAGCTGAAACATGTGAGCCGCGAGTATGACGACGGCCGTATTGTCGCGCTGCAGGATATAACCATGCAGATCGGGCGGGGGGAGTGGCTTTCCATTACCGGACCCAGCGGCAGCGGAAAATCCACATTGCTGCACCTGCTCGGCGGACTGGATCGTCCGACAAAGGGATCGATCGTTTTCGACGGAAGGGACAAGATAAGCGCGAGGCAGTGGGCCCGTTTACGAGCCCGGAGGATCGGATTTGTTTTTCAGTCGTTCAACCTGATTCCGTCACTGACGGCACTTGAAAATGTCGAGGTTCCTCTTTTCGGTGTGATGCGCCGTTCGGCAAAGCGCAGGCAAAAGGCAATGGATCTGCTCGAACGTGTCGGCCTGGCCGATCGGAGCAGGCATCGTCCGGGGACTCTTTCCGGCGGAGAGCGTCAACGGATCGCGATTGCAAGGGCATTGGTGAACTCGCCTGATTTCATTCTCGCAGACGAGCCAACGGGAAATCTTGACACCAGAACCTCCCGGGAAATCATGGATTTGCTCGAGTCAATCCACACATCCGAGCGCACAACGCTTGTTGTTGTCACCCACGAAATAGAGATCGCCTCCCGTGCAACCCGGACCATCCGGTGTGTCGATGGCATGATTGCCGGGGATATCTGATAGATCCTGATTATGTACAAAAATTAGTTAGTTCCATGCGGTTTATCAGTATCCCGGTTTTAAGTCTCGGCCGAAGGCCAATGCGGACGGTGCTTACGGTTATCGGTATCGCGGTTGCTGTGGGCAGTTTTATCGCTCTCGTAGGCATGTCCAGGGCTCTGGAGAAAGCCTGGGTGAACAGTCTCGATGATCGGGGAACCCATCTGCTGGTTACGCGAAAGGGGGTGGTGGAACTGCTGACAGCGTCCATCAAGGAAGATATCGGAGAGCAGCTGCAGGATATCCGGGGTGTTCGGGCAGTCGCGGGCGAGCTCGTTGATCTGGTCACCCTCAAGTCCGGACAGGCGGTACTTATTACCG
The DNA here is from genome assembly GCA_028278005.1 of Chlorobium sp. Taxonomy (GTDB): domain Bacteria; phylum Bacteroidota; class Chlorobiia; order Chlorobiales; family Chlorobiaceae; genus Prosthecochloris. The sequence continues at coordinate 2,149 of JANQFD010000017.1, forward strand.
GCTGGTCGCCCGAAAGCTATCTGTGGCAGACCCTTAATATTGTCAGGGGCAATCTCCCTGATTTCAACTCTTCAGAAGAAGTAATGTTAGGCCAGGCATGTTCCGAATCGCTTGGCAAAGAGGTCGGGGATACCGTTCTGGTCCGGGATAAAGAGTTCATTGTTTCCGGGGTATTCCGTGAAAGCGGCGTCATGACAAACGGTACCATTGTGTTTCCGCTCAATGTCATGCAGGATATGATTGAAAAGCCCGAAACCGTCACGGTATTCAATCTGCTCATCGATCATCCCGATCAGCCCCTGAAAGTCGAAGCTCTCAGGAATGATCTCGGTGAGGCTTTTGAGGATCTTTTATTCACCGAAACCGATCAGATCGCAGAGAGCAACCACATGATGCAGCTTTTTCGCGCAATGGCCTGGGGGACTTCGACTATTGCCCTCGTGATCGCTCTTGTTGTGATCGTCAACACCTTGTTGATGACCGTTTCTGAGCAGAAACGGCAGATCGGCATTCTGTCGGCTGTGGGCTGGTCCTCGGAACGAATTCTGGCCGTGGTGATAACCGAAGGTTTTCTTCTCGCGCTCTTCGGAAGCATTGCCGGAAGTGTACTGGGCATCTACGGACTGCATTATCTGGCAAGCATGCCGCAGATGCAGGGATTTCTACAACCGGAAATTACCCTGCGAATGGTATTGGAGGTTTGCGGGGCAACCTGTGTGCTGGGAATACTGGGCGGTTTATACCCGGCATTGCGGGCGATCCGTATCAACACTGTCGACGCCCTGAGGTATGAGTGAATCGATAGTAACAAGCTATCCCTATTTGGTTGTCAGCCTGCTGTTGCTTGCATTGTTTCTTCTGCTGTTCATGATAGCAGGGAATCAGCGGCGTCCGATGTTCTGGAGTGCCCTGCTGTCGGCTCCCTACGGATTTCTCTCGGTGATTTTCGTCCCTGACTACTGGAATCCCGTGCGTGTCGCAGTGTGGGGCGGAGCAGGGATCGAGGATATTGTTTTTTCCTTTGCAAACGGCGGCATTGTCTGGTTTCTGGTGACATTTCCGCTGCGGGACCGGCTTTCATTTGATATTCAGATCAAACGAGTTCTGAAAAGGTATGTGATCTGGACGGTTGGCGGAACCCCTCTCGGTCTTTTTCTGCTTTTTCTCGGCTCAGATCCCATGCATGGGGTTCTGCTCGTCTTATCGGTCATGATCGTCGTGTTTCTGTGGTTGCGCATCGAGCTCTGGCCGCTTTTTCTGGTGGGCGCGGTTTCTTTCGGCGCCATGTATACGGCAACCTGCATGGCAATATTCCGGATTAGTCCCGATCTGTTATTGCAATGGAATATTCAGGCACTGTCGGGCTACTACTTTTTCGGTGTACCGCTGGAGGAGATTGCCTGGAGTATCGCTTTCGGGGCAGTGTGGCCGTTGCTCGTGGCTTACGCGTTCGAGACACGCATATCATTCCGAATGGACAATCCTTCATAAAGAGCGCCGCCCGCAGGAAACCATTCCACATATCATAGTGTTGTAAAAGAAGTGTCCAGGCATTGTTTCCCTGGCCCGGATACCGACCGACCGAAGTTGCAACAGAACTAGCCGGCGTTTGCTTGCACCCCCTGCCTTTATGCGGACGTCGCAGATTACAGGAGCTCAAAATGGATATTGAAAAAGCCAAAAAGATCGTACGGGAAGCTTACGGAAAACTTGCCGAGGGCCAGGAGTGCTGCTGCGGCGATTCCTCTTGCGGAACAGACACTACGGATTTTGCCAGGTCCATCGGCTATACCGATGAAGAGTTGCAGGTCATTCCTGATGAGGCGAACCTGGCTCTCAGTTGCGGAAATCCCACGGCTTTTGCCGATCTCGGCAGTGGCGAGGTTGTGCTTGATCTTGGTTCAGGCGCCGGATTCGACTGCTTTCTGGCCGCAGCAAAGGTCGGTTCCGATGGACACGTTATCGGTGTGGATATGACTCCTGAAATGGTCCGGAAGGCAAGAATCAATGCAAAAAAGCACCGGATCGATAATGTTGAGTTCAGGCTCGGCGAAATTGAAAACATACCTGTTGCCGATAATTCGGTCGATGTTATTGTGAGCAATTGTGTCATTAACCTTTCAGCGGACAAACCGAAAGTTTTCCGTGAAATTTACAGGGTGTTGAAGCCGGGCGGAAGAATAGCGGTTTCCGATATCGCTCTCCTCAAGGAGCTGCCCGCGAAAACCCGGGAAAGCATCGAGGCATATGTGGGTTGTGTCGGAGGGGCGTCAACCGTCGATGCATTACAAAAGACCATTGAAGCAGCAGGTTTACAGAATGTAAAGATCTCGATCAAAGGAACTTCCGCCTGTATTGGTTTCGATACGAAAGATCCCGTAGGAAGGGCGATACTGGACAGTTTCGACAAGAGCGAGTCTCTCGATGACTATGTGGCGAGTGTTCTTATAGAAGGGTTCAAGTAACATCAAGGCACCTCTATGTATGTATTCCGTGCTTCAAATGCATCGTTGAGCGGATGGAAAAGGGTGGCTCCGGCTCCGAGCTGGGATTATCTATTTATTCACGACAAATTATAACGTTGCCTTAAATAAAGCGATACCATGAAAGCATCCGACCTGTTTCTTCAATGCCTCGAGCAGGAAGGCGTTAAACAGATCTATGGTGTTCCGGGTGAAGAGAATGCGGATATCATGATCTCGCTGCTCGATTCTCCTGTCGAGTTTGTGGTCTGCCGCCACGAGCAGGCCGCCGCCTTTATGGCTGACGTTCACGGTCGACTGACCGGAAAACCCGGTGTTTGTTTATCTACTCTCGGGCCGGGTGCGACAAACATGGCAACCGGTGTGGCGAACGCAAACATGGACAACAGTCCTGTTGTCGCGATCGCAGCCCAGGCAGGCACAAACAGGCTCCATAAGGAGTCCCATCAGAATATGGATGCGATCAACCTCTACAAGCCGATCACGAAATGGAACCATTCGATATTTCAGGCGGATACCATACCCGAGGTGATCCATAAAGCGTTCAAACTGGCGTCGACCGAAAAGCCGGGTGCCTGCATGGTGGAGCTTCCCGAAGACATAGCAAGGGAAGATACGCCCGTCAAACCGTTTGATACAGCCAGGAAAACCCGCCGCCCCGCTCCGGATGAAAAAGCGATCAAAAGTGCCATAGAACTTCTCAAAAGATCTCAAAAGCCGATCATTCTCGCCGGGAACGGCTGTGTGCGTACAAGGGCCTCCAAACAACTGAACCGTTTTGTTGATAAAACGGGTATTTATGCCGCAAATACTTTCATGGGCAAGGGAGCGGTATCGGCACGGCACGACCGTTGCCTGTTTGCCGCCGGCCTGGGGCTCAAAGATCATGTTTCTTATGCCTTTTCGAAAGCCGATCTTGTTCTCTGTATCGGGTACGACATGGTGGAATGGCATCCCCATATATGGAATATCGGGCTCGACAAAAAAATCATCCATATCGATTTCGAACCTGCCGAAGTGGACCAGAACTACCGTGCCGATATTGAAATAGTCGGAGACCTTGCCGGGAGCTTGTGGGCACTGAACGAGCTTCTCGATGAAAGCCATTCATGGGATGTAAAGGAATTCAGGGAAGAAAGGGAGCATATGCTTGAGGAACTGCGGGAGTTCAATGCTGATAACGGTTTTCCGGTGAAACCGCAGAAAATTCTCAGCGATCTGCGGTCGATTATGGGCAACGAAGATATTCTGGTGAGCGATGTCGGGGCACATAAGATGTGGGTTGCGAGGCATTATCCTGCGTATCATCCGGGTTCCTGTATTATTTCAAACGGATTCTGTTCCATGGGTATTGCGCTTCCCGGCGCTTTGTCGGCAAAAAAGCTGTATCCCGAGAAGAACGTTGTAGGGCTATGCGGCGACGGTGGTTTTTTAATGAATGTGCAGGAACTGGCTACAGCGGTTCAGTACAGCATTCCGGCAACAATTCTGGTCTGGGAGGACGGGGGATACGGCTTGATCAAGTGGAAACAGATGAACCGGTTCGGTAAATATTCTCATACTGATTTCACCAATCCCGACATTGTCAAGATGGCCGAATCATTCGGCTGCAACGCTATCCGGGTCGAAGCCTCGAGAGATCTGGTCCCGGCTCTGCAGGCAGGTTTCTCGGAAAAAAAGCGGCCCACCGTCATTGTGGTTCCGGTCGATTACGAAGAGAACATGAAACTGACGGAGAAACTCGGCAGGATCATCAGCCATTAATCTTCCAAAGGTTTCTGATATCTGTATCGAATCCGGTCAGGCAGACAGTGCATGTTGTTTTTCCTCTGCGGGTTACGCAGGATCTCTATTCGGTTTTCCCCGGTTGTAACATATGGCATTCTGCGGGCAGGAATCGACACACGACCCGCAGAGAATGCATTCCGTATGCTCCATTGCATTCCGGTTCACCATTGTTTCAACCTCCAGACTCATCGGGCAGTTTTGCGTGCAGGTATGGCAATGAACGCACCGCTCAGGGTATGATCCCAGTTGAAGGGCCGCCCAATGAAATCCGTTTCGGATCTTTCTGCCAAGGATCATGAAAGGAGCCATCCAGCAGAGGTGATGGCAGAATGATCGTTTCCCGACAATGAACGCCGGCAGCACGATCAGCACAAAGAGAACGATGTTATAGGTAATGAAGCTTTGCAGATCGCTAATGGAAAGGCCGTAGGTTGTCCGGTAGAAAAAGTCGATATGATAGTAACCTCCGGCTCCGGCCGCAAGAAAGAGAATCGAGATTACCCAGGGAGTCCAGATCAGCCATTTAAGATAGTCTCCTTTTGTGATTCGTTTATCACGGGCGGAAAACAATGCTTCCTGACAACCGGCTGCCGGACATATCCAGCCGCAATAGGCTCTTCCAAGAAAAAGAGCGCTCAGGAACATCAGCAGAAAAACAACCAGGCTGCCGTTTACAATACCGTCCGCGCTGGCCTGAACGACAAGTACGGGGGAGAGGTAGTAGAACACGGCAGGGAAAAGGAAAAAACTTACCAGGATAAACCCTTTTCGTATTTTCTGTCGTCTTTTCAGCATGTGTTCTTTATTGAAGTGTCACCGATTTCTTCCACCAGTCCGGCAGTTCGGCAATGGAACCGAGCACGGCGTCAGGCTTGATCTCTCCATCGAGATCACCGGGCAGGAACTTGCCGGTGCGGACAAGCACGCCTTTGATTCCGGCACGCTGTGCTCCCTGCACATCGCCTGCGATATCGTCACCGATCATGAAAGCATTGGTGCCCTGATATCCCAGCAGATTCAGCCCGGCTTTAAAAAACTCTTTTGACGGTTTTCCCATCACAACCGCTGTGCAGTTGGCCGCATGTTCAAGCGCCTTGACGAACGGGGCGACGTCCAGATGGAATCCGTCTGTTCCCCGCCAGTAACGGGTCATGCCAAGGGCCAGGAGTACAGGTTGCGGTTGCGCCATAAGCAGCCGGAAAGCACGGTTCAACAGTTGAAATGTCCATTGTTTTCCCAGATCACCGATTACTACCGAAGAAGCTCCTGATTCGGCATCCTGAGCAAGCTCTTCGAGGCAGTTGAATTCGGCTTTTGTTGCCTCAGGCAGAAAGAGGGCGGTTTTTCCGGGAACGTGCATGCCGATCCATTGCGAAGCGGCAACCGGCGGGGAGAAAATTGTCTCTTCGTTTGTTCGGATGCCGAGGCGTGCGAGTTTTTCCACAAGGGCGCTTCTGGGGCGTGAACTGGTATTGGTGACGAAAAGGTAGGGTATATTTTCCTTGTTCAGCCATTGAACAGTTTCCGCAGCT
>JANQFD010000123.1 GCA_028278005.1 Chlorobium sp.
GCATACCCGAAAGTTCCGCTGAATATCCTTTTTCATCCCGTATACAGCCCCACCTCCGCTGTTATGTCCAAAAATGACGCATGCCGAAAGCTCGGTATCATTCCCGGAGGAGCTGTGCTCCTTTTTTTTGGCTACATAAGGCAATACAAGGGGCTCGATATCCTGATCGATGCAATGCCGGAAGTCATACGTCGTTATCCAGGTACCCGGTTGCTGATCGCTGGAGAGTTTTATTACGGAGAGAAGATGTTCAGAGAGCGCATCAGGAGCCTGGGAATCGAGAAGCTGGTTACTATCCATGCCGGGTTTGTTTCCGGGGAAAGTATGTCCATGTTCTTCAATGCTTCGGATGCCGTGGTGCTGCCATACAGGGAGGCGTCCCAGTCGGGGGTTGTGCAGCAGGCTTACGGATTCGGCCTTCCGGTTATTGTCTCTCGCAGGGGAGGATTGCCGGAATATGTAAGGGAAGGAGAGACCGGAGAAATAGCAGATGATCTTGAAGCAGCGGTGCTTGCCGAAAGCATCTGCGGTTTTCTGAGAAAACGGGATCATACCCCGTATGAAGATAATGTCAAAAAATACGCACGAGAGTACTCATGGGAAGTTTTTGCGGCTAAGCTGGAAGCTTTTGTGGCGGAGGTCGCTTTGTGAGTTGCACGGGGAAAACGATATACGTTATCGTGGTAAACTGGAATAACGCCGCCGATACGCTGAACTGTCTGGAGTCACTTTCGAAAGTAGACTGCGGCGGAATGAGGGTGTTGGTAGTGGACAACGGGTCAACCGATGGTTCAATGCGTCTCGTCGGGGAACGGTATCCGCAATACGAGCTGCTTGAGCTTGGGCACAATTCCGGCTACGCCGGCGGCTGCAACGCCGGCGCGCGGTGGGCCGTGAAAGAGGGTGCGAAATATGTTGTTTTCCTGAACAATGATACGGTCGTCGATCCCGGATTTATCGATCCATTGATCGCTCCTTTAGAGCAAACAGGTGATATAGCAGTAACAGCACCCCGGATTTTTTTTATGGAATTTCCTGAAAGAATATGGTATGCCGGCGGTGAGATAAATATCCGTTCCGGAAGGTTCGCTCACCGGGGGATCAGGGAGAAAAATAATCACCGGTTCGAAGTGCAGCGTGAGACAGGGTATGCGACCGGTTGCTGTTTTGCAATGCGCGCAATGGATTTCAGCAGCCTTGGCGGGTATGACAGCAGTTTTTCGATGTATGGTGAGGATGTGGATCTGTCACTGAGAGTAAGGGCTTCGGGGAAAAAAATTCTGTATGTGCCTGAATCGAAAGTGTGGCACAAGATAAGCGCATCCGGGGGAGGCGAAATGAATCCCGTAAAACTGTGGCGAAAGAACGTTTCACTTCTGAAACTGCTTGCCAAGCACCGGGCATGGTCCGGGATGGGTTTCTACATCCTGCTTGCTCCGTTTCGGTTCGTGCGGGGGGTCTGGTCTGTTTTATTGTTCAGAATGTGCAGTAATACCGGAAAGGTTTCCACCTAACTGTGATACAGCAAAAGGTAACCATAGTCACGGAGGCCGGTTATTCCTTTGCCGGATTCATTGCCGGCCAGGGTTTGCGGTTTTTGTTTACCCTTCTTGTGGCAAAACTGTTAGGGGCGGAATATCTCGGCATATACGCCCTTGCGCTCGCAGTTGTTCAGATTGCGGAAGTGTTGGCTGTCGGAGGTCTGGATGCAGGGGTTCTGCGATATGTCAATCTGCATGAAGAAGGTTCCGACAGACGCTCCGCGCTCGTTGCTTCAGCCCTCAAGACCACACTGTTGTATTCACTTCCCCTGACGCTGCTGCTTCTTGTCTTTTCCGGCTCTCTTGCATACCTGCTAAACGGTGACAAACTGCTGCAACTGACACTTGTCTGTTACGTTTGCTCACTGCCTTTTCAGGTGCTTATTGCTGTGGGAGGTCATGCCGTTCAGGGGTACAGGAAGCTTCGCCCCAAGATCATTGCGGGGCAGATCCTTGTTCCGGGAACCATGCTGCTCCTGACTCTATTGGTCAATGCGGTTGCCGGTCATGTGCCCGCTTTGCTTTTTCCGCTGCCGTTATCCGTGCTTGCGGCGTATCTCTGGCTCTGGCGGCAGCTTTGTGCCATAACGGGCGTTTCACTCAAGGATGTATGGTATGCCGAAACAGATCGGATGATGCTGCGGTATGCAAAACCTTTGATGCTGGTCGCGGTTCTGGGTATGGTTAGTCACTGGCTCGATATTCTGATGCTCGGGGTTTATGCCGGTGCGGAAACTGTCGGGTTATACCAGCCGGCAGCCAGAACCGCCGGTCTCGTGCGATCGGTTTTGCTTGCATTTGCCGGGATAGCGGCTCCGATGTTTGCCGCAATGCACAGCCGTGGAGAAATAAGGGAGCTGGAAAGGCTGTTCAGGATTCTTTCCCGCTGGGTGATGCTGGCGGCTATTCCGCCGGGTGTATTGCTGCTTCTGTTGCCGAAAACGGTACTTGCTTTTTTCGGCGACCCCTTTGCGATTGCTGCGCCTGTGCTGGTTGTACTTACCGTTGCAGTTCTGGTTCAGTCCTTTTTCGGATTGTATGATACAATACTGCAGATGACGGGCTATTCGAACATTTGTTTCATAAATGGTATTGCGGGTTTTTCGGTGCATGTTCTTTTGAACGCTCTCTTCATTCCCCGATTCGGCATGATGGGTGCTGCTGCTGCTCTTGCTGTTGTCTATCTTTTACTGGCCACAGCAAGGGTATTCCAGGTCCGTGTTTTTCTCGGATTCCATGCTTTCAGCTTTTCCCTGCTGAAACCGGTGATTGCAGGTGTTGCTGCCGCAGCGGCACTTGCAGCAGTCAAGCCCTTTTTCGATACTCTGCCCGGGGCGGTCTCATTTGGCAGCGCCATGCTGCTTGTTTTTGTGGTGTATATCCTTTTTGTACGGCTGATGCAATTGGAACAGGAAGAGCTGGACGTTATTTTGGAGCTGTTTTCATTTATCAAAAGAACGAAGAAGGTGTGAGGAACCGATCTCTTCCATATTTTGCGGCCTTTTTGGTTTACTTTCTGCTTGTTGCGGGGCTGTTCTACCCTGTTGTGTTTGAAGGCAAGGTTTTGTCTTCTCCCGACAGTGTAAGCCCTATGGCGACATCCATAGCCCTTGATGCGGTCTATGAAGAGACCGGTCGCTATCCTCTGTGGCAGCCCTGGTCATTTTCGGGAATGCCTACGGTCGAAGCATTTACCTATCTGAATGGCCTCTACTATCCCGGAGTTGCAGCAGGTTGGTTGCAGATAAAAGGGCTTTTTCTTCAACTGCTTCATCTGGTTTTTGCAGGGCTGGGCGGTTATGTGCTGCTGAGGCGATTCGGGCTTTATCATCTCGCGGCATTTCTTGGCGGAGCGGCGTTCATGCTCACGCCATACATGGTAACGATGTTTGTCTACGGGCACGGCAGTCAGCTTATGACAGCTGCATACATGCCCTGGGTGATTTGGGCCGCACTACGGGTTCTGGACAATATGCGTCCTTCGGATATGGGTCTTCTGGCCCTGCTCGCCGGGTTTCAACTCCAGCGTGGCCATGTACAGATCGCTTACTATACGTGGATGCTTCTTTTTCTGCTGATAGTTCTGGGAGTTGCAGCAGGTTCATTTCCGGCAGCCGTAAGGATTAGAAAAACCGTCATGGTTTTTGTGAGTCTCGGTATTGCGGTTCTTATCTCTTCGGTAATCTATCTGCCGGTTCTCGAATACACCCCATTTTCGGTACGTGGCGCCGGTAGCGGTGGAGGCGCGGCTTATGACTATGCCACGATGTGGTCCATGCATCCGCTTGAATATGTTACCTATCTGCTGCCCGGTGCCGTTGGTTTCGGAGGGATGACCTACTGGGGGAGCATGCCGTTTACCGATTATCCGAACTATGCCGGGTTTCTGGTGCTCTTGCTTGCGGCAACAGGGTGTCTCTCCCGACAAGTCGGTAGTAAAAAGACATTTACATGGTTTCTGGCCGGTGGAACGTTGCTGATGGTTTTTCTGGCTTTCGGCAAGTATTTCAGTCCGGTGTACGATCTTTTTTATCATTTCGTGCCGTTTTTCAGCCGTTTCAGAGTTCCCTCCATGGCGCTTATCGCGGTTAGTCTCAACCTTTCCCTGCTTGCCGGTTTCGGGCTGCATACCATAATGCAGGGGGTCGGTGAAAAAGGGCGGCTTGTCGTTAAAGCCGGCGCTTTGATCCTGGCTGTTATTACGATTGTTTTTCTGCTTGCCGAAAAACCTTTTGAGCAGTTTCTTCATTCCGTCTTTCCAGCGCCCGGGTTTGACAATCCCGAGCTTGCCGGTCTGGTCGACCAGGTCAGATGGGATCAGTTTAAGGACAGTTTCTTTCTGCTGGTGTTTTTCGGGGGCGCTTTTGCAGCACTTGTGTGGTTACGTGCGAAAAAGGCGGTCACTGTTACGCTTTTCGGGATGATTGTTGTACTGCTTTCCATTGCCGATCTTTTGCTCGTGGATCGACAGATAGTGTATCCTTCACAGAGCTCCCTGCGTTCTTCACGGCTGGTTACAGGAGAATACCTCGATCGAGCGTTTTCCGGGGATGAGGTAACCGCATTTCTGGTCGGTGAACCCGGCCTTTTCAGGATTTACCCGGTCGGACCGCTGTTCGGGGAAAACAAGTTTTCGGTATTCGGCATCCACTCTTCCGGAGGGTATCATCCGGCAAAGCTTCAGGTTTACGATGAGATGCTGAGGAGGTCCGGGAATCTTTCCAATATCGATCTGTTGCGCATGCTGAACGTTCGCTATATCATCAGTCCTGCTCATCTCGACCATCCTGCTCTTGAACCTGTCCACGACGGAGAACTCCGTCTTGTCAGTGGTCCGGTTCCTGTTCGTGTATATCGTCTGCAAAATGCCATGGAGCGTGCGTGGTTCGTCGGCAAGGTGAAAGCGGTCGATGAAGGTCGATATGATGAACTTCTCACCGAAAGCCTGGATATAAGCCGCCAGGCTCTTGTGGAGGGGGCGCCCTGGAATGGAAGTAAGCCGTTCGGACAGGCCAGTGTTTTATCGATTGAGGCGGCTCCTGAGAAGATAATCGTTTCGGTACAAGCCGAAAGCGAGGCGTTTCTTGTGTTGAGTGAGGTGTTTTACCCCTTACGGTGGAAAACAACGATAGATGGCAGTGAGCAGAAAGTGTACAAGGTTAACGGACTGCTGCGCGGGGTGGTTATACCCCCGGGTGAACATCAGGTTGAGACCTGTTTTGACCGGAGCAGTTTTGAAAATGGTCGGAAATTATCTCTCTCGGCTTTAGCGATAGGGCTGCTCCTGGTATTGACCGGCTTTTCGTTCCCTGGAAGAGGTTCCCGGGGCAAATAATATAAACTGAACCATGGCGTGAAAAAGATATTGTTTCTTTCCATGAACTTTCCCCCTGTGATGACCGAAGGATCGTCACGCGCATTTAAATTCGCATCGTCAATGCCGGACCTGGGATGGCAACCGGTCGTCATTGCTTTGAACAATGTTGTGGAGCAGGGGGTTGAGCGGTTTCCTTTTGACGTCCATTACGTTGGTCATGAAGTGGCCCGGGAGAACCTTGATGCTGAGCAGTTATTCAGATTTGTGCACGGATTGCCGCAGAAAAAGGTCTTATCGAAAAACATCAGGACAAATATACGGTTGAACACCGGTGTTAAAGGAAGCAACTGGAAGAAAAAAGCTGAAGCCGTCGCAAGTCAGGTGTTGCATGATAATCCTGACATAGAGATGATATATGCTCAGGCCCCGCCTTTTGCACCTCAGCAGCTTGCGATTGAGCTTTCCGGAAAACACCATCTGCCGGTGATTTTCGACTGCATCGGGGACTTTGACGACGACAAGATGGAGACGATGATTTTGTTTTCCGGGCACTGTGTCGTTATGCCTTCGAGGGAGAAGAAAGAATTTTTCCTTCGGAAATATCGAGGCAGGCTTTCCCATGATGAGGTTTCAATAGTAAAAAACGGCTATGATCCGGCTTTTCTGCCGGCCCAGAGCCAGCAGGGTGAGGAAGGGTTGCTCATGCGGTGGGTGTTTCAGCTTGAAAAGCTGCGGGAGAGGGAACTGAAAGAGTTCTTTTCGGGCCTTTCAAACTTCGTGACGGCACAACCGGCTATTCGTGGGGCGGTTACCCTTGCCTTTACCGGAAACGGATCTGAAGGTGTCGGGCGTTACCTGAAAAAAAACGGCCTGGAAGAACTTGTCGACACTGATGCGGTCTGCTCGCACCGGCAGGAGCTTGATCTGTGCATGCAGGCGGATCTTTACTGTATGGTGCTCGGGACAGAAGAGGGGCATGAAATGCATATTCCCGAGCGGTTTTATGATGTCGTGGGTATGCGTACTTCTCTTGCCGGTATCGTTCCGGATGGACTTGCCCGACAGGTTCTCCTGGAAGCAGGCGGGATGGTTGCTCCGATATCCAGTGGAAACGAGATATCGGAATTTCTGCAGGAATCTTATAATCTCTGGCGTTCCGGTCAACTCCCGGTTACCAGTGAGGAGACGGCGGATGGATACCATATTCGTTCTTCCTTGCAGGAATTTCTCAGGGAAATGGCTTTCAGGCTTCCTCCGGTTTAAGCTGCCCGCAGACTGGTGCCTAAACTGAGCGTCCCGACCTGTCGGGACACTCTTCCGATTTTATCAGAACTCATGACAATGAATAAGGAGGTTCATAAAAACAGTCGTTGGAAGCTCTGAAAAAATGTGACTTCTGTTTTTGTATTTATTGGAGAAATATTTTACCTTGGTGGTCCTTATTGATTTATGATCGATTCGTACGGAATCGGGTAACCAAAAGAACAGAAGAGAGAACAGATTTATGCCGACGATACAGCAGCTTATCAGGCGCGGAAGAAAAACCAAGGCGTCAAAAACAGCGTCACCGGCACTTGAGAAGTGTCCGCAGAAGCGGGGAGTCTGTACCCGCGTTTATACGACCACGCCGAAAAAGCCTAACTCCGCACTCAGAAAGGTTGCTCGTGTGAGGTTGTCGAACAAGATCGAGGTTACGGCATATATTCCCGGGGAAGGGCATAACCTGCAGGAGCATTCTATTGTGCTGATTCGCGGCGGAAGGGTAAAGGATCTTCCCGGTGTGCGTTATCATATTGTCAGGGGATCCCTTGATACCTCCGGCGTTGCCGACCGAAGGAATGCTCGTTCAAAATACGGTGCCAAGAGGCCTAAAGAGGCGGCTAACTAAATCGAATTATTTAATAACTGGAGAGCATGAGCAAGAAAGTTGTATACAGCGGTGTAAAGCCGGATCTGCGTTACGGTGACGAGAGTGTCTCGCGTTTGATTAATGCTGTTATGCTGGATGGTAAAAAAAGCGTGGCGGCCAAGATAGTCTACGGGGCGATGGATATTATTGCCGAGAAGATGAAAGATGAAGAGCCGCTTGAGGTGTTCCGCCGTGCTTTGTCGAATGTGTCGCCGCTTGTTGAGGTGCGCAGCAAACGAGTTGGTGGTGCGACGTACCAGATTCCGATGGAGGTTCAGGCTTCCAGAAGAGAGGCTCTGGCTTTTCGCTGGATCAAGCAGTTTGCATCGCGTCGCGGAGGACGGTCAATGGCGGAAAAGCTCGCTGCCGAGCTTATGGATGCAGCCGGTGAGCAGGGGGCTTCTGTGAAAAAAAGGGACGAGGTGCATCGCATGGCGGATGCAAACAAGGCTTTTGCGCATTTCAGGTTTTAACTAAACACTATTAACGAGCGAATTTAGATTTACATGGCACGGCAAGTTGGATTGGCAAATGTTCGGAATATCGGTATCATGGCGCATATCGATGCGGGGAAGACGACTACTACTGAAAGGATTCTCTATTATACCGGGCGCCTTCACAGGATGGGTGAGGTTCATGACGGCGGTGCCACAATGGACTGGATGGAGCAGGAAAAGGAGCGGGGTATTACGATAACCTCTGCGGCAACAACCTGTTTCTGGATTCCGAAGATTGGAAATTTCGAAGATGTAAAACATCGCATCAATATTATTGATACACCCGGCCACGTTGACTTTACGGTCGAAGTGGAACGTTCTCTCAGGGTACTCGACGGGGCGGTTGCTCTTTTCTGTGCAGTCGGTGGAGTCGAGCCTCAATCAGAGACCGTATGGCGACAGGCAAACAAGTACAATGTTCCGAGGGTGGCGTATGTAAACAAGATGGATCGGGTAGGGGCGAACTTTTATGATGCCGTTAAGGCTGTCAGGGAGCGTCTCGGTGCAAATCCGGTTCCGGTGCAGATCCCGATCGGTCAGGGTGAGATGTTTGCCGGTGTTGTCGACCTTATCCGTATGAAGGGTATTATTTACGACAAGGAAGACGGCAGCACCTATGAAGAGGTGGAGATTCCTCATGATCTCGAGAGCGAGGCCAAGCATTGGAGGATCAATATGCTCGAGGCTGTTTCCGAGCTGGATGAAACGCTTCTCGAAAAGTATCTGGAAGGCGAAGAAATTACCGAAGATGAGGTTCGCCGGGTTCTCAGGCAGGCTACTCTCGACGGTACGATTATTCCTGCTTTGTGCGGTTCATCCTTCAAGAACAAGGGTGTGCAGTTTATGCTCGATGCAGTGATCGAGTATCTGCCCTCGCCGGTCGATGTCGGTTCGGTAGACGGTCATCATCCTGGGAATGACAATGAGATCCGCAGGGAGCCGAAAGATGAGGAGCCCTTTGCGGGACTTGCTTTCAAGATTGCGACCGACCCCTTTGTCGGTAAGTTGACCTTTTTCCGGGTTTATTCGGGTGTGCTTAAGGCCGGAAGTTATGTGCTTAATTCGGTGACGGGTAAGAAAGAGCGTATCGGCAGGTTGATGCAGATGCACTCCAACAAGAGAGAGGAGCGCGATGCGGTGTACGCCGGAGATATCGCGGCTGCTGTCGGATTGAAAGATGTGAAGACCGGAGATACGCTGTGCGACGATGCCAAGCCTATCGTTCTCGAGAAAATGGTTTTTCCTGAGCCGGTCATTCAGATTGCTATCGAGCCAAAAACAAAGGTGGATTCCGATAAACTTGGGCTTTCACTTGCCAAACTCGCTGAAGAGGATCCGACATTCAGGGTTTCGTCCGATGAGGAGACCGGTCAGACGCTTATTGCAGGTATGGGTGAGTTGCATCTCGAAGTGCTTGTTGACAGGCTGAAGCGGGAGTTCAAGGTCGAGGCAAATATCGGACAGCCACAGGTTGCCTACCGGGAAACCATCCGTAGCGCGGTTGAACACGAAGGAAAATTTGTGCGTCAGTCCGGTGGTAAGGGTCAGTTCGGACTGGTTAATATCAAGCTTGAGCCACTGGAAGAAGGTAAGGGTTATGAGTTTGTCGACCAGATCAAGGGCGGTGTTATTCCCAAAGAATACATTCCTGCTGTATCGGCCGGTATACAGGAAGCGATGAAGGATGGTGTTGTCGCGGGCTATCCGGTGCAGGACGTGAAAGTGACCTTGTTTGACGGAAAGTACCATGAGGTTGACTCTTCGGAAATGGCTTTTAAAATTGCCGGTTCCATCGGTTTCAAGGGTGCGGCAAGAAAGGCCAGCCCGGTTTTGCTGGAGCCCATTATGAAGGTTGAGGTCATTACGCCGGAAGAGTACCTGGGAGATGTAATGGGTGATCTTTCCAGTCGCAGGGGTCATATAGACGGTATGGGTGAGCGCGCAGGTGCGCAGTTTGTCAAGGCCAAGGTGCCGCTGTCCGAGATGTTCGGTTATTCGACCATTCTTCGCTCGATGACCCAGGGCAGGGCAAATTATACGATGGAGTTCGAATGTTACAACGAGGTACCGAAGAATATTGCAGAGGCTCTTCAGGAAAAAAGAGTAGTGAAGGAAGCTGAGTAGATGGTTGAGTCACGCAAAAGTATTTTTTTGTATAACTAACAACAGTTAACCGATAGAGGGAGACGAGATATGGCAAAAGAGGCCTACAAGAGGGATAAGCCCCATGTGAATATTGGTACCATCGGTCACGTTGACCATGGTAAAACAACGCTGACCGCAGCGATTACATCAGTGCTGGCCAAGCAGGGAAAAGCGGCTATGCGTGAATTCGGTGATATCGACAAGGCTCCGGAAGAAAGGGAGCGCGGTATTACTATTTCAACCGCACACGTTGAGTATCAGACTGACAAGCGTCACTATGCGCATATCGACTGTCCCGGTCACGCGGATTATATCAAGAACATGATTACCGGTGCTGCCCAGATGGATGGTGCTATCCTCGTTGTTGCCGGTACGGATGGTCCTATGCCACAGACCCGCGAGCACATTCTGCTTGCCCGCCAGGTGAACGTTCCTGCGCTTGTGGTGTTTCTCAACAAGGTTGATATTGCGGATCCTGAACTTCTTGAGCTTGTCGAGCTCGAGCTTCGCGAGCTTCTTTCGGAATACGATTTTCCTGGTGACGACATTCCGATCATCAAAGGTTCTGCTCTCAAGGCGCTTGATGGTGACGCTGAAGCGGAAAAAGCTATCATAGAGCTTATGGATGCGGTTGACGAATACATTCCCGAGCCGGTTCGCGACGTGGACAAGCCGTTCCTGATGCCGGTTGAGGATGTTTTCTCCATTTCCGGACGTGGAACCGTCGGAACGGGCCGTATTGAAAGTGGTATTGTCAAGATCAACGAGGAGGTGGAGATTGTCGGTATCAAACCAACCCAGAAAACGGTTGTTACCGGAATCGAAATGTTCCAGAAAACCCTGGATGAAGGACAGGCAGGTGATAATGCAGGGCTTTTGTTCAGAGGTATCGGCAAGGACGAAATCGAGCGTGGTATGGTTGTCGCCAAACCCGGCACCATTACACCGCACACCAAGTTCAAGGCGGAAGTATATATCCTGAAAAAAGAAGAGGGCGGTCGTCATACCCCGTTTTTCAACAACTATCGTCCGCAGTTTTATTTCAGGACAACCGATGTGACCGGTGCGGTTACACTTCCTGAGGGTGTCGAGATGGTCATGCCCGGAGATAACCTGTCGATCGAGGTGGAGCTTATTGTTCCGATCGCCATGGATGAAAACCTGAGGTTCGCCATCCGTGAAGGTGGCCGTACGGTTGGTGCCGGTACAGTAACCCAGATTATCGAGTAAGGTAAGGATACTGTGAGCAGTGGGGCGGGAGAAGGTAACTCGCCCCTTTTTTATTCTAAACATTGAAAGAGGATTACGACAAGTGGCTGTTCAGCAAAAGATCAGAATCAAGCTAAAATCCTATGATCATAGTCTGGTGGACAAATGGGCTGTCAAGATTATCGATGTGGTGAAGCAGACAGATGCTATCATCTTCGGTCCGATCCCGTTGCCGACCAAAACTCATGTGTACACGGTTAACCGCTCTCCGCATGTTGACAAAAAGTCAAGGGAGCAGTTTGCTTTTTCGTCGCACAAGAGATTGATCGAGATAATGAATCCCACCGGTAAAACGATTGACATGCTGATGAAGCTTGAGCTTCCGAGTGGTGTAGATGTAGAAATCAAGTCTTAATGAATAATTGAAAAGCAAATCGGAAATGGCTGCGATTCTTGGTAAAAAAATTGGCATGACCCGCATCTATAATGAGAACCGTGAAGCGGTAGCATGTACGGTTATCCAGGCGGGGCCCTGTTTTGTGTCACAGGTGAAAACTGTGGAAAGCGACGGCTATGAAGCATATCAGCTGAGCATCGGGGAAAGGAAAGAGGGAAAGGTTTCCAAGCCTCTGAGGGGTCATTACGCAAAAGCCGGGATAACTCCCGGTTACAAGATTGCCGAATTCGGAAAGGATACCATGGGTGAAGAGTTTGAGCAGGGCAGCCCTGTGGGTGTCGATATTTTCAGGGAAGGAGAAGAGGTCGATGTGCGCGGAATTTCAAAAGGTAAGGGCTTTGCAGGTGTGGTCAAACGTCATAATTTCGGCGGTGGTTCCAGGACTCATGGTCAGTCGGACAGGCTTCGTGCCCCCGGTTCTGTCGGCGGCGCATCGGATCCTTCGCGTACTTTCAAGGGTACCAAGATGGCCGGGCGCATGGGCGGCAAGACCGTCAGGGTAAAAGGCCTGAAGATTATGAAGGTTATTCCAGAATCCAATCTCCTTGTCATAATGGGCTCGGTTCCGGGTGTTAACAACTCGTATGTGCAGATTGTTACCTCAAACAAGTAAAAGGTGATTACAGGAAAACATGGAACTTAAGGTTTTAAATACCGGCGGATCGGAAACAGGCGAAGTGGTAAAGCTCAATGAGAGCGTCTTTGCTGCTGAAGTTTCTGAGCATGCAATGTATCTCGATGTAAAGTCCATCATGGCAAACGGCAGGCAGGGGACGCATAAAGTTAAAAACCGCTCGGAAGTCAGGGGCGGTGGCAAAAAGCCTTACAGGCAGAAAGGAACCGGACATGCCCGGCAGGGATCCAGCCGTTCTCCGCTTATGGTGGGTGGGGGTTCCATTTTCGGTCCGCAGCCCCGCAATTATGGTTTGAGGGTCAATAAAAAAGTCAAGAAGCTTGCACGGCGTTCCGCATTGACCAGCAAAGCGCAGAACGGCGGTATTGTTGTTGTTGAGGATTTCGTGTTCGACGAGATAAAGACCAGGCAGATGGCAGAGATACTCAGGAATCTCGGGCTTGAAAGCAAAAAAACACTGATGTTGATGCCTGAGCACAGCGAAAACGTTATCAAGTCGGGAAGAAACATTGCTTCATTGAACGTCGTGGTTGCCGACAAGGCGTCTACCTATGACATACTTGACAGCCAGACGGTGCTTGTGCAGAAGGCTGCGCTGAAAAAGATAGAGGAAACTCTGGGTTAACAAAGGAGAGAAAGCAAAAAGAGGTGGTTATGAGAAATCCGTTATTGCAGCCATGGCTTACAGAAAAAAGCACCCGTTTGACCGAGCAGCAGGGTCAGTATGCCTTCAAGGTAAAGACAGCTGCTAATAAAACTGATATAAAAAGGGCGGTCAAGGAAAAGTTCGGCGTTGATGTGCAGTCGGTCCGTACGGTCAACTGCTATGGAAAGGAAAAAAGGCAGTATACCCGAAAAGGGTTGATTGCAGGAAAGAAAAGCAACTGGAAGAAAGCCGTTATCACGCTCAAGGAAGGGCAGGTGATCGATTATTATTCCGGTTCCACCGACAAGGGTGAAGAAAAGGAATCCAAAAAAGGTTAGACAATAGTTCACAATGGCGATCAGGAAATTAGGGCCAGTCACACCGGCATCGAGATATCTTTCATATTCCGGTTTCGATGAGATTACAAAAAGCAAGCCTGAAAAAAGCTTGTTGGCTCCCCTGAAAAAATCCGGGGGGAGAAACAAGGCGGGCCGTATTACCTCAAGGCACAGAGGTGGAGGGCACAAGCGTTTTTACCGTATCATCGATTTCAAGCGCAACAAGGACAATATATCTGCAAAAGTTGCGGCGATAGAATACGATCCGAACCGTTCGGCGAGGATAGCGCTTCTGCATTATGTAGATGGGGAGAAACGATATATCCTTGCGCCTAAAGGTTTGCAGGTTGGAGATGTGCTCGAGAGCGGTGAAAAAGTAGAGGTGAAAGTTGGTAACACCATGCCGTTGAGAAATATCCCTCTTGGAACGGATGTGCACAATGTCGAGATGAAGATAGGCAAGGGAGGACAGATGGTCCGCTCTGCCGGCTCTTTTGCCGTGCTTGCCGCCAAAGAGGGCGATCACGCAACGCTCAAACTTCCTTCCGGTGAAATTCGCAAAGTGCGAATCGAGTGTCGTGCAACCATTGGCGGTATCGGTAACGAAGACCATGAAAACGTTGTGCTCGGTAAGGCCGGAAGAAGCCGTTGGCTCGGCATCAGGCCGCAGACAAGGGGTATGGCGATGAACCCTGTAGATCATCCGATGGGCGGTGGAGAAGGAAAATCAAAGTCCGGTGGCGGTCGTAAGCATCCCAAGTCACCCTGGGGACAAATTGCCAAGGGTATGAAGACCAGAAACAAAAAGAAGGCATCGGGCAAGCTGATCGTTCGGGGCCGTAAAGTGAAATAAGAAGCGAAGCCAATATAAAAGCGGAAAGTATTATGCCAAGATCACTTAAGAAAGGGCCTTTTATCGAAAGCAAGCTTGAGAAGCGAATACTTGAGATGAACAGCAAAGGTGAGAAAAAAGTGGTGAAAACCTGGTCGAGAAGCTCGATGATATCGCCTGATTTTGTGGGTCACACCATAGCGGTGCATAACGGTAAAACACATATACCGGTTTATGTCAGCGAAAACATGGTCGGGCACAAGCTTGGGGAGTTTGCTCCTACAAGAACGTATCGCGGGCATGCAGGCGGCAAGTCAGAAAAGGGCGGTTCGGCGCCAAGGAAAAAGTAATAAAAGAATAACGCGGAGAGGTAAAGGAGATATGCAAGCTAAAGCAGTATTACGGCACACGCCGACATCGCCCAGAAAAATGCGTATTGTGGCAGGGCTCATTCGCGGAAAGCAGGTTGGGCAGGCAAAAGCAATTCTGATGAATTCTACCAAAGCGGCGTCACGTAATGTGATGCAGACGCTCAAGTCTGCAGTTGCAAACTATTCACAGCAGAATCCTGAAGAAAGAACAGGGGATAACGATTTGTTTATCAAAGAGATATTTGTCGACGAGGGGCCGACAATGAAGCGCATGCTTCCTGCCCCGATGGGTCGTGCCTACAGAATCAGAAAGCGTTCGAACCATTTGACGATAGTTGTCGACAAGGTCAATCCAGTATAAACACAACAAACAACAAGGAGCTAAACATTGGGTCAGAAAGTTCATCCTACTGGATTCAGATTGGGTATTATTAAGGACTGGACATCAAGATGGTATGATGACGGGTCGGTAATTGCCGAAAAACTCAAGCAGGATCAGGTGATCCGGAACTATGTCAATGCACGTTTGAAAAAAGAGCGGGCAGGGATAGCAAGGATCGTTATCGAGCGTACGACAAAGCACATCAAGATCAATATTTTTTCCGCGCGTCCCGGTGCCGTTGTCGGTCGGAAAGGAGAGGAGATAAACAATCTTTCCCAGGAGTTGAGCCGTATCACCGGCAAGGAAGTTAAAATCGATGTGGTTGAGGTTGTCAAGCCGGAGATCGAGGCGCAGCTGATCGGCGAAAATATTGCGTATCAGCTTGAAAACAGGGTTTCTTTCCGGCGTGCAATGAAGCAGGCTATTCAGCAGGCGATGAGAGCTGGAGCCGAAGGTATCCGTATCCGTTGCGCAGGAAGGCTTGGTGGAGTCGAGATCGCACGTGCGGAGCAGTATAAAGAGGGCAAGATTCCCCTTCACACGCTGCGTGCCAACGTCGACTATGCAAGCGTCACCGCCCATACCATTGCAGGTGCGATCGGTATCAAGGTCTGGGTTTACAAGGGTGAGGTGCTTGTTCAGCGTATCGATGCAGTTGAAGAAGAGGAAATGAAAAAGATCCGCGAGCGCAGAAGTGAACAGAGGCCGAGAGGTGGTCGTGATTCTCGCGGCAGAAGGCGGCGCAGACCCAAGAAAACCCCCTGACAGGATAGAGAAGAAAACAGGCTCCGGACCAGGAAGGGTTCAGAATGGTTGATACGGAGTCATCAAGCTTTACAATTAGAAAAAGAACTGGAGTTGCCGGTATGTTAATGCCGAAGAGAGTGAAACATAGAAAAGTTCAGCGTGGCAGAATGAAAGGTAATGCGGGACGCGGAACAACCATCACGTTTGGTTCATATGGACTGAAAGCTCTTGAGCCTGCATGGATAACCAGCCGCCAGATTGAAGCTGCCCGTGTGGCAATGAACAGGTACATGAAGAGGGACGGAAAGATCTGGATCAGGATTTTCCCTGACAAACCGGTTACGAAAAAGGCAGCTGAAACACGTATGGGATCAGGAAAAGGTACCCCTGAGTTTTGGGTGGCGGTGGTCAAGCCGGGCAGGATCATGTTTGAGGCCGACGGTGTACCGCCCGAGATTGCAACCGAAGCTTTCAGGCTGGCTGCAAAGAAGCTGCCAATCAAGACAAAGTTTATTGTTCGTCCTGATCTTGAAGGTTAACCAGGCTAAACAGATAGAGAGAGTATTTACCATGAAAAAGCAAGAAATAGCGGCAATGAGCAGAAAGGAGCTCCAGGACGGCATCAGAGAGCTTGAAGACAGGCTGGCTGACCTGAGATTTTATAAGGTTATCGAGCCGCCACAGAATCCTATGGTTTTTCGCAATTCCCGCCGTGATATTGCAAGAATGAAAACCAGGCTGCGTCAGCTTGAAATGCAGGAAAACAAACATTAAAACCTGAGAATTGTAATGGCAAAAAGTGCAGAAGGAAGGAGTCGAAAGAAAAGCTGGGTAGGCAAGGTTGTCAGTGATAAAATGGATAAAGCGATCATCATTGCTGTCGAGCGAAGAGTTCAGCATCCTGTCTACAAAAAATATTTCAAGAAGACCACCCGTCTGATGGCTCATGACCAGAACAACGAAGCAGGAGTCGGGGATATTGTAAAAGTGACAGAGTGCAGGCCTCTCAGTAAGAATAAAAGCTGCCGACTGGTAGAGGTAGTGGAAAAAGCAAAATAAGCAGCTTGATTGTCCAATTTCATTTTTTAATAAAGGTTGAAGTACGATGATCCAGAAAGAGACAAATCTGGTTGTAGCCGATAACAGCGGCGCAAAAAAAGTTCGTTGCATTCATGTATTCGGTGGTACGGGAAGACGCTATGCCGGTCTTGGAGATCAGATAATGGTTACCGTGAAAGCTGCGGTGCCCGGAGGCGTCGTCAAGAAGAAGGAAGTGTCGAAAGCCGTGGTGGTCCGTTGTGCCAAGGAACAGCGGAGAAAAGACGGTTCATATATTCGTTTTGACGAAAATGCGGTGGTACTCCTCAACGCACAGGGCGAGCCTCGTGGAACACGTATCTTCGGACCTGTTGCAAGGGAATTGAGGGACAGGAAGTATATGAAAATAGTTTCTCTTGCTCCGGAAGTGCTATAAAGGTCCGGGGATGAAGAAGCGGGAGTAACTCAGCTGGTAGAGTCACAGCCTTCCAAGCTGTTGGTCGCGGGTTCGAGTCCCGTCTCCCGCTCAGGATTTTGTTGAAAAATTATCTCGATGATACAACATGAAAACAGGTACTAAACAGGTTAAGCTGCACGTAAAGAAAAACGATACGGTTGTTGTTATTGCAGGCAACGACAAGGGGAAAACCGGTAAGGTTCTCAGAGTGTATCCACAGAAAAACAGGGTGATTGTCGAAGGAGTGAATATCAGAAAACGTCATGTACGTCCTTCTCAGACGCATCCTCAGGGAGCCATTATCGAGCGTGAGTGTCCTATTCATGCGTCGAATGTAAAGATAAGTTAATCGGATCACGAATCACCGCGGGATGACAAAGACCATCCTGCATAATGTTACTGAAGAAGATGCCAAAGAAAACCGAAAAAGCAGAAGCAACCGATAGTCAGAGGCCGCGGCTGGAGGCAGCTTACAAGGATACTGTTGTGCCGGCGCTCATTGACCGGTTCAAATACAAAAACATCATGATGGTTCCGAAGCTCGCCAAAATATCGGTCAATATCGGTGTCGGGGAGGCTGCTGCAGAACCGAAACTTCTCGAAACCGCAATTCAGGAACTGGGACAGATCACCGGACAGAAGCCGCAGATTCGCAAAGCAAGAAAAGCGATCTCGAACTTCAAGCTCCGTGAGGGTCAGGCGATAGGTTGCAGGGTGACACTGAGGAAGAAATATATGTATGAATTTCTGGAAAGGTTTGTTACATTGGCCGTCCCGAGAATTCGGGATTTCCGGGGATTGAGCACAACCAGCTTTGATGGAAGAGGGAATTACACGGTCGGGGTCAGAGAGCAGATCATCTTTCCTGAGATAGATATCGACAAGATCCCGAGAATTCAGGGCATGGATATCAGTTTTGTGACAACAGCGAAAACTGATGAAGAGGCATTTGCGCTGCTCTCTGAGCTCGGCATGCCGTTTAGAAAAAAGAACAATTGAACAAATCCATAAGAAAAGATGGCAAAGAAAAGCGTCATTGCGAGGAATGAGAAAAGAAAAGCGCTGGTTGAAAAATATGCCGCCAAGCGTGAGGAACTGAAAAAAGCCGGGGATTATGAGGCTCTCGCGAAGCTTCCGAGAAACAGTTCTTCAACGAGGGTGAGAAATCGTTGTGTGTTGACCGGCAGAGGACGCGGTGTCTATGAAAAATATGGACTCTGCCGCCAGATGTTCCGCAAGCTCGCTCTTGAAGGCAAGCTTCCCGGAGTAAGGAAAGCAAGCTGGTGACCGGGGAGTGTTACAAAAGAGATCATTTTGAAAGTAATTAACAGTGTACTATGCCTGTAACCGATTCAATCGCTGACTATATCACCCGTATCAGAAACGCGGGCAACGCAAAAAATACAACAACGGACATACCGTACTCCAAGCTGAAAGAGAATATCTCTAAACTGCTTGTGGAGAAAGGCTATATCAAAAACTACACGGTAATAACCGCCGAGCAGTTTCCCTTTATCCGGGTTGATTTGAAGTATACCGATGACGGCTCACCGGCCATCAAGGAGATTACCAGGGTAAGCAAACCGGGAAGAAGGGTATACGAGGGCAAGGACCTTAAAAAATATCTTGGAGGTCTTGGGCTCTTTATCCTGTCGACTTCAAAGGGTGTCATTACCGATAAAGACGCAAGAGAGCAGGGGATAGGGGGCGAGGTCCTCTTCCGGATTCTTTAATTTAACAAGCCAACAGCGTTTAGGGATATCATGTCAAGAATAGGAAAAATGCCGATCAAGCTGGCAGACCAGGTAAAGATCGAAATAAAAGAAAACGTTATCACAGTAACCGGGCCGAAAGGTTCCTTGCAGCAGTCTATGGTGCCGGAAATAACGGTGGATATAGGTGACGGTGAGGTAGCAGTCAAGCGTAAGGATGACAGCAAAAGGTCGAAGGCAATGCATGGTTTGTACAGAATGCTTGTCAGCAACATGGTCGAAGGGGTGACCAGTGGCTTTACCAAGAAGCTGCTCATAAACGGTGTCGGTTTTCGAGCCGAAAAGAAAAACGAATTTCTTGCCCTCTCGCTTGGTTTTTCGCATATGATTTATTTCAAGGCTCCTGAGGATATCGCCATCGAATGCCCCGATCCGACATCGATAGTCGTTAGCGGTATCGACAAGGCCCTTGTAGGGCAGGTCGCCGCAAAAATTCGCTCATTCCGCAAACCGGAACCGTATCGCGGCAAAGGAATAAAATACTCGGATGAGGTCGTGCGTCGCAAGGAAGGAAAAGCAGCAGGCAAGTAACAGGTAAATACATGAAGCAGGACAGGTAACTGTCAGCAATAACACATTTCAGTATCAGGATAATGGGACAAGTCGAAAAAGTCACGCGCAGACAGAAAATCAAGAAACGCAGTAAAACCAGAGGCCAGGGGACAGCTGAAAAGCCGAGGCTCTGTGTATACAGAAGTTTGTCGCAGATTTATGCCCAGTTGGTCGATGACGGTAGCGGGGTCACTCTTCTTTCTGTTTCAAGCATGTCCAAGGACAACAAGACAATAAGCGGGACGAAGACCGAGGTTAGTCGTGCCATAGGAAAACAGTTAGGTGAAAAAGCTGTAGAGAAAGGGATAACAAAAGTGATTTTCGACCGTAACGGTTTTCGGTATCACGGCAGGGTAAAAGCCCTTGCAGAGGGAGCCAGAGAAGCCGGGCTGGTCTTTTAAACAATACAAAGAGAGTGTTCATGGCGAAGAAAACAGCGAAGAATATCAGACCTGGTGAGTTAAACCTGAAGGAAAAGCTGGTTCATATCAACAGAACCGCCAAGGTTGTTAAAGGCGGCAAAAGATTCGGTTTCAATGCTATCGTTGTTGTCGGTGACAAGGAAGGTCATGTCGGCTATGGTCTCGGCAAGGCAAATGAGGTACAGGATGCTATAGCAAAAGGTGTAGAGGATGGCAAGAAGAATGTTATCAAGGTTCCGATTGTAAAGGGTACCATCCCGCATCAAATTGTTGCCAAGTACGGATCGGCGAAGGTGATGATGAAGCCTGCTACACCGGGTACCGGTCTGATTGCAGGAGGTGCAGTTCGTGCAGTGCTTGAGATGGCCGGTATACACGATATTCTCGCGAAGTCGCTTGGTTCGTCGAATCCTCATAATGTGGTAAAGGCCGCGATAAAAGGTCTTGAAACCATTTCGGATGCCTACGATGTTGCCGAAAGACGTTCAAGAAGTCTGAAAGAGGTTTTTGAAAGCTAAACAGAGCGTGTGGAACAATGAGCGATAAAAAGATTACCATCACCCAGGTGCGCAGTGTTATCGGATGCACCAAAAAACAGAAGGCGACCATCAAAGCGCTTGGGCTCGGCAGGCCAAGCTACAAGGTTGAAAAACCGGACAATCCCTGCACGAGGGGGCAGGTCAGGGTCGTTCATCATCTGGTGAAAGTCGAGGAACAGTAAGCGTCTCAATAATTGCAAGTTATCAGGAATCGAAGAAAATGGATTTAAGTTCACTACGTCCAGCCAAGGGAGCGGTAAAGAACAGGAAACGAATTGGTCGCGGACCGGGATCCGGAAATGGCACCACTGCCGGAAAGGGCAACAAGGGTCAGCAGTCAAGAAGCGGATATTCCCGTCCAATATCGGAAGGTGGCCAGATGCCGATTTACAGACGGCTGCCGAAATTCGGATTTACCAAACCAAACAGAAAAAATGTGATTGCGGTTAATCTGTCCCAGATTGTACAGTGGATAGACAAGGGCAAGGTATCTTCCGAAATAAGTGTAGAAAACCTCAAAAGCCTGTGCAGTGCAAGCAGGGCGGATTACTTTAAAATTCTCGGGAACGGTGAGTTGAACGTTCCGGTTTCCATAACCGCACACTTTGTCAGTAAAACAGCGGAAAAGAAGATCCTTGATGCAGGCGGCAGTATCAAGCTTGCCGAACGTACCCTTATCGAGGCTGAAAGAATAAAGGATCTCCCTCTCGAAGAAGCGCTGATGAAGCCGAAGGCTCCTGTGAAGAAAAACAAAAAAAACAAGTCTTGAACCTCTCACTGATCACCGATGAAGCTGACTGAGAGCCTCCAGAATATCAATAAAATCCCCGAATTGCGGCAGCGGATCCTCTATACGTTGCTGCTCTTGATCATCTACAGGATCGGTTCCCATATAACGCTTCCGGGAGTCGATGCTTCGGCAATCTCGGGAGCATCGCAAACTCATGCCAACGACCTGTTCGGTATGTTCGATCTTTTTGTCGGTGGAGCGTTTGCCAGAGCATCGATTTTCTCGCTGGGTATCATGCCGTATATTTCTGCAGCTATTATCGTACAGTTGCTTGGAGCCGTCACCCCGTATTTTCAGAAACTGCAGAAGGAAGGCGAGGAAGGAAGGCAGAAAATTAACCAGTATACCCGGTACGGCACGTTGCTTGTCGCATCACTACAGGCATGGGGTGTCAGTGTCAGTCTTGCAAGTCCCGCTTCATTCGGACGGGTCGTCGTCCCCGATCCAGGTGTTTTCTTCATGTTCTCTACGGTTTTGATTCTCACAGCCAGCACGCTTTTCATCATGTGGTTGGGTGAAAAAATTACAGAGAGCGGCATCGGTAATGGAATATCCCTCATCATTATGATCGGTATCCTTGCCGGATTTCCCCAGTCGCTGATCGCAGAAATTCAGTCCGTATCGCTCGGGAGCAAGAACTGGATCGTGGAAGCGGTCATTCTGGCTCTGATGGTTGTGATCGTGGCCGCCGTAGTTGTTCTTACCGTTGGTACACGACGTATTCCGGTGCAGCATGCAAAAAGGGTAGTCGGCAGGAAGATGTACGGGGGGGGAACCCAGTATATTCCGATGAGGGTCAATACGGCAGGTGTCATGCCGATTATCTTCGCTCAGTCTATCATGTTTCTGCCGAACACGTTCCTTTCTTTTTTCCCGGAAAGTGAGATCATGCAGAATGTAGCCAATGTGTTTGCTTATGATTCCTGGTGGTATGCAATCATGTTTGGCTCGATGATTGTGTTTTTTACCTATTTTTATACAGCTATCGCATTCAATCCGAAAGAGGTTGCAGATACCATGCGCCGCCAGGGAGGATTTATTCCCGGTGTACGGCCTGGAAAAAGTACTGCCGATTTCATAGACAATATTTTGACGAGAATAACGCTTCCCGGTGCCATATCTCTGGCATTCATCGCTGTTCTGCCGACATTCCTTACGAAATTTGCAAATGTCACGCCTGGATTCGCACAGTTTTTCGGCGGCACAAGTCTTCTGATCATAGTAGGCGTTGGACTTGATACTCTCCAGCAGGTAGAGAGTCATCTGCTGATGCGTCACTATGACGGATTCATGAAGTCGGGCAAAGTGCGCGGTCGCCGGTAGAGTTGAGGCAGAAGAACGCATGATAACAATAAAGAGTGAAAGAGAAGTCGGGTTGATGAGAGTGTCCGGAGCGATAGTTGCCCA
>JANQFD010000144.1 GCA_028278005.1 Chlorobium sp.
CAGACCTCTCAAAAAAATACTTGCCCACCCGGCTTTTCTCAGGCTCAAAGGCATCCGCCAGCTCTCATTCTCCCAGCAGGTATACCCCGGTGCGAATCATACGCGATTCGAACATTCTATCGGGGTGTATCATCTCATGAAGCTCATTCTTCAGCGGATACTTACCAATCCCCTTGCAGAAAGCCTCCAGAATGAAACGTTTTTTTTCGATGAACCTGCGTGCAGGCTGTTGCTCGCTTCGTCACTGCTCCATGATATAGGACATTATCCTCACGCCCATGTTCTCGAGCACCAGGCGCCTGTATACCTCGGCAAACCTGTTTTTGCCGCTCACGAAACGCTGGTCGACAGATTTCTTTTCGAGAAATATGATGGCTTCGCACCTCTTTCCGAGATACTCGAAAAAGAGTGGGATGTCGACCCCCGCCAGACCGCCGATATCATCAAAGGAAAAGCATCGGGAAGATTTAAAAAACTGATCAGCGGTACACTTGATCCCGATAAAATGGATTATCTGATGCGTGATGCACACCACTGCAATATACCTTACGGCAGCATTGACATCGAAAGGCTTATCGAATCATTTGTACCCGATCCCGAACTGCGGCGTTTCGCTATTACTGAAAAAGGCATTGCACCTCTCGAAAGCCTGCTTTTCACGAAGTATATGATGATGCGCAATGTCTACTGGCACCATACCAGTCGAACCTTTCCAGTGATGCTGCGCAGAATGCTTCAGGACGCCGTGGACGAAGCTGCCGTGTCACCGGATGAACTGAGGGCTCTTTTTTACGACAACTCAGATGACAGAGTGCTTCATGAGCTCGCACAGCGCCGGACCGCCCTATGGCCGCCTTCGGGCAAACTCCTGCAGAATATCATGCAGAGAAACATCTACAAGCGGGCAATCATACTCGCGCCATACAGGAACGGGGCAAACGATCCCATAGAGTGGATATTCAGCTACACAACGAACCATGATCTGCGCAAGAAAAAGGAAATAGAAATCTGTCATCTGCTGAACAGACGCTGCGGGCTCGATTTGAAAGGGCATGAAATACTTATTGATCCTCCTTCACTGAAAGATGTGTTCGATTACGCCGATCTCCGGGAACTCCGGGTCTATCCTACCCGTCATGAGCATCTGCATGAACATGATGCCGTCACACAGCAGTATGTACGTTTTGATGATCTCGGTGAATCTGTGTTTCGTTCGGATTTTATTCTCTCGTTCGAACGTTATACAAAAAAGTTCAGGATCGTCTGCCGCGAGGACCTTTGCAGGGAGATACGCAAACACAGAAACGAAGTTATTGAGGTGGTGAAAGAGATCTCCTGACACTTTCCGGTTGATCAGACTTATCACTTTTTTATTAAATTAAAACAGGCGGGGTGAGTCCCGACAAACCAAACCAGCAAAACAATGGACAGTCAGGATAATTACTACAAGGGCCTATTCTACGGGGCCGCTCTTGGTGCAGCAATCGGTACGATCATGGGTTTGCTGTTCGCCCCGGACAAAGGACAGGAAACACAGCGAATCATCACCGGAAAACTGCGTCGTGCGCTCGATCTGGCAACCGACAAGGCCGCTGAATTTTATGAAGGCGATGAAAACGGAGACATTTTTGATAACGAAGCACGGCAGCGTTCGAAAGAGATCATCGAAAATGCAAGAGATGAAGCCCGGAAAATCCTTAACGATGCAAACGCCATTCTCAAGGAGATAAAAAACCAGGAGAAGGGACAGTCGAACAAACCAGCCGCTGATCCCCACGAAAATTAACTCCGGGATACTATAAACGCTACAATCATGTTGAGCTACAGAGGTATCCACCTCGATACCGAGGTCCACACGGACCATACCGTGCTCCTGTTGCACGCCTTTCCTTTATCATCCGAAATGTGGGACACACAGCTTTCCATGTTTGAAAAACAGGGAATTCCTGCTCTTGCCCCGGATGTCTTCGGTGTGGAGGGATCTCCGGAAAAAAAGTCCTGGACATTTACCGATTACGTTGTGGAAACAGACCTGCTGCTCTCCTCTCTGGATATCGGACGGGTAACCGTGGTCGGGCTTTCGATGGGCGGATATCAGGCGTTTGAGCTCTGGAGGACGTTCCCCGAAAAAGTGGCATCTCTGGTACTGTGTGACACCAAAGCAGAGCATGACAACGAGGGCGCTCTTGCCGGCAGAAGGGATTTTATCAGGGCGGTTAAAACCGGTGGAGCACAAGAAGCTATAGAAAGAATGCTGCCGAATGTGTTTGCATCGGACACCTATCTTTCTGGTACTGATGCCGTTGAATCTTTCAAAAAGATCGTCAATAAACAGCCGGGCGAAGTTATTGCCGCAACCATGCAGGCCATCGCTTCAAGGGTGGACTCCTGTGATTCGCTTGAAACCATCAACTGCCCGGTTACCTTCATCACCGGCAAGGAAGACAAGCTTACCCCTCCTACTCTTGCCGAAGCAATGCAGCGCAATGTACCCGGATCGGTCTTGCACATCATTCCAAAGGCTGGTCATATTTCCAATATGGAGCAGCCTGATGTTTTCAATGATCTTCTGCTCGATCACCTCGAAAAAGCCGGGCTTACTCCGTGATCGCTTGATCATTGTGCGAGGCTGTCGATGATCTCGAAGAAATTAGGGAAAGAAACCCCGATAATCTCTGCATCTGAAATTTCCAGCTCCGCCGGAAGGACTTTATCGGCAATTGCAAAGCTCATAGCTATACGGTGGTCATCGTAACTGTCGATGGAAACTTTACCGCAAGCATGCAAATCTTTCCCGGTAACGGCAAATCCGTCCCGGTATTCGTCACAGATAAAACCAAGACGTTTCAGGTTGTCTACCACGGCACTGATTCTGTCACTTTCTTTTGCCCGGAGTTCTTCAGCGTTCTGCAGCACAAACTCACCGGTGGCGCATGCTGAAAGCACTGCCAGCATCGGTATCTCATCTATACAGTTTGCAACCTCTGCTGGATCGTCGATTCTCAGAGGTTTCATGGAAGGACTGTTGCGGACAAGAACGTCACCAATTTTCTCACCGCCGGACAAGCGGATGTTTTCAAGCGTGATTTCCGCTCCGGCCTCGAGAAGTATGTCAATATATCCGGTACGTGTCGGGTTGAGACAGACATCCCTGAGAATGATCTCCGAATCCGAACCAAGAAGGCCGAGCGCAATAATAAAGCAGGCCGCAGATGGATCCCCGGGAATGTGAAACGGCTGGGCCGGAATGATTTTTCTCCCGGGCACAATAACCGACCATCTCCCGTCATCAAGTGTTTCAACCTGCAAACCAAGCATAAGCTCCGTGTGATTCCTCGAAGGCAGGCTCTCGACAATACGGCTCTCCCCTTCGGCATGAAGAGCGGCAAACGTAACAAGCGATTTCACCTGGGCAGACGGAACCGGCAGTTCATAATGGATCGGGTGAAGTTCCTTCGTCCCGTTTACTACAATCGGCGCGGTATGTTCCGAAGAAAGAGCAATCCCTGCCCCCATAAGGCGCAATGGCTTTGCAACCCGCTCCATCGGGCGTTTCATCAGTGATCTGTCACCGACAAGCCTGCTCTCGAACGGCTGTGCTGCGAGAATTCCAGCCATCATACGCATGGTACTTCCTGAATTGTTGCACATCAACTCCCGCTCCGGCTTGTCCAGACTCCACAATCCGCGGGACTCAATAACAACGTTCCTGGTAACGGAGCCTTCACGGACGGCTGTTTCTTCCTGGCGTATAGTGACACCGCAGGCCTGCAGGACAGCAAGAGTAGACTGGTTATCGAATCCTCCTGAAAAATTGGATATTTCCGTGATTCCTTCTGCAACAGCCCCGATCAGGGCTGCGCGATGAGATATCGACTTATCCGGCGGCAGAGAATAGACTTCTCCCTTGTATACTTTCATCACTGTAACAGTTGAATGTATCGGCAAAAAAAAAGCAACTCCATGAGAAGCTGCTTTTCATTCCGTCCCCTGATTAGGCGGATCAGGAGTTACGTTCTTCATTTGCTCTTTGCGCTCTGCGTTTTCCTCTTGAACGTTTTAGACGGTTTTCAACCGAAGGTTTCACGAAATAGGCTTTTTTTCGAAACTCCTTCAAAACACCGGCACGCTCGTATTTTTTCTTGAAGCGTTTGAGCATTTTGTCAATAGACTCATTATCATTGGACTGTACACTTACCAACTCTTTCACCCCCTTTCTGCTTCTGCTTTTAACGTTTTAATTTCATTTTTATAATATCCGTCAATGACTCGGTTTTGCCTGGTTTTCCCTGGCATACCTGAACATTTTCGAGCAGTTGTTTTTTTCCGCTCTTTATAAACTCTACAATAATCACATGCGCTCCGCTCCCGGTAGCATTTTTCTCACGAACAACGCCCACCTCTTCCAGAGACTCGTGATACACAGCATCTCCTTGTGCATAAATCCCGTGTGGAGAATATAACTGACAATCATCCGGTTTGAGTTCCTGAAGATTCAGTTCCTTGTCTATCTGAATCTGCCATTCCTTGAGCAGATAAACCTGATTGCAGGAAGAACACCTGATCCAGTAACGGTTCTCTGCGGCAGACTGCGACTCCTCAGCCTCAGAGCTTTTCGTCCGGGGTTTTCCCGCATCCTGCTCTGCGAGAATGTCGTATTCTTTAGGCTTGTCGCTTGGCTTCCACTCTCCGACAAACGACTTTTCGGTTATCTCTTCACAACCTTCGCAAAAACAGGGTTTTATCTTTCCCTGAAAGATATAGTGCCTTTTTTTCGACTCAACTACCGGCAGTTGCTGCTCATCGGCAAACACGGGCTTTTCAGCGTTTTCAACGACACTTTTTTTTCTCGTTTTCTTTTCAGGAGCCATACCTCTTTAAATCCATGTTTTCCCTATGGAAGTCACATAAAAGGAACCGCAGCTTTCAGGGCGCCCTAATATATGTTGATTACATGTGCTCAGGAGTGCTTAAATAAATAAATCTCTCAAAAAAAACAACCGCATAATGGTGCCGAATGTGTCACTTATGCGTCAATGCCTCGATAAGATCAGATTTGGTAAGCAGTTGAAGACTTCCGTCAGAAAGAGTGATAAGTACACCTGATGCGCTTTTCTGGAGTTTTTCCGATAGTTCGGATATGGTAGCATGTGGTCCGCATGTCGGAAAAGACTGTTCCATATACCCGACGACCTTGGAATTCATTGCTTCGTCATTCTCGATAAGAATGGAAAGAATTTTATTCTCGCTGATACTTCCAATAGCCGTACCATATGAAACCACAGGCAGCTGTGAAACATCATGCTGCCGCATCATCTCAAACACTTCGGCAAGGGTATGCTCCGGGTGAGAAAAAATCAGCTCTTTCCTTGTTTTGAGCCCGACAATATCTTCGGCGGTTATCTCATCTCTCGATGAAGAAAGCTTCCTGTAGAAGCCCTTTTGCTTCATCCATTCGTCGTTGTACATCTTGCTGAGATAATACCCGCCGTAATCGCTCATCATAACCACAATGCAGGCGTTTTCATCAAGAAGGGCGCCGGCTCTGAGCGCAGCGAACATCACTGCACCGGACGACCCGCCCGCAAAAATGCCATCTGAACGAAGGAGCCCGAGTCCGCAGTTGAATGCATCACGGTCATTGACCTGAACGATATCGTCAATAACTGAAGCGTCCCAGTAATCCGACCCCCATAATCCGCCTATTTCTTCAAGTTCGTAACCGGCAGCATCGCCTGCTCTGCCTGTATGGTAGAGCTCGCGGTAGATCGACCCTTCAGGCTCAACCCCGATAACCCTGACTTCAGGATTTTTTCCTTTTAAAAAGCGGCCGAGTCCCGAGATCATCGCACCGGAGATAACAGGCACAAAAATATGCGTCAGACCGCCACGGGTCTGCTCCCAGATTTCAGGCCCGGTTTTTTCACTATGAACCGTGCTGTTAAGCTTGTTTTCATATATGTTTGTAAAAAATGCGTGCGGCAGGTTTTGAACAAGATTCTCGGCAACATTAACGCAGCTTCGCGGTTCACCGGGAAGGGCATTGGCGGGAGTTATGACAACTTCAGCTCCCAATGCTTTCAGAACCTGCTGTTTTTCTCTTGAGATCTTGTCAGGAACAACCAGTAAAACCTTGTACCCTCTTGTTACGGCAGCCATCGCAAGCGCAATTCCGCTGCTGCCGTAAGTCCAGTCGACAAGCGTCATTCCCGGTTCAATAAGCCGCTCACTTTCTGCATGATCGACCACCCTGTTTGCAATACGATGGTAATGCGTTCCGGAAGGATTCATGTATTCCACTTTCGCCATAATCTTCGGCTTGATATGCCCGGCCGAGCGATTGATCATGACAAGCGGGGTATCACCTGACATCTCGAAAATGTTCTGCTGCCACATGTCGGTACAGAAAGATGGTTTGATACTGCATGCCCCTACAATGTAATGGACTTGAAAAACAAGAACAAAATATGTTTTTTACCTAAAAGATGCAGCAGACGACCCTCGCCCTGCTATCCGTTTCCGAAACACAATGAAATGCTGAACTACGCCATTGAACGCTGATTCAACAACGTTTTCAGGCGAAAACAAAATGCCGGATGAGCCTCTCACTGCAGCTCTCATCTCCACGGGCAACCTTTTGCACAACTTCCGCAGGATAAAGGAGCGGATCAGTGATCAATGTCGTGTGATGGGGGTCGTCAAGGCCAATGCTTACGGGCACGACGCTGTTCATGTTTCGAAAACTCTCGAAAATTCCGGTGTCAGCGATTTCGGGGTCGCAAATATACAGGAAGCCATATTGTTACGCAGGACCGGCGCTGTTTCCCGAAATGCATCGATCCTTGCTTTTTGCCCACCTCTTCCATCCCACATCGCCTTCTTTCTGCAGCACGATATAGAAGCAACCATCTGTGATTTTGACTTGCTTCGTACAGCCGAATCTATAGCATCTGCCCATAACAAGTCTCTCAGGGTTCATGTAAAAATTGATACCGGTATGGGCAGACAGGGGACAAAACCTGGTAATGCATTTCAACTGCTGAAGGCGGTGGAAGAAAGCCCTCACCTCAGACTTGTAGGGGCTTATACCCACTTCGCCCAGAGCACGCGTCAGGACAGTTTTACCGGTTTCCAGCTTGAAACATTCAGAAATCTCTGTACCGAGTTTGAAAGCTTTTTTGCAAAAAGTATCTGCAAGCACGCGGCAAACAGCGGTGCCGTCCTTTGCAGAAAAGATGCCTGCCTGGATATGGTCAGGCCGGGAATCATGCTTTATGGATACTCCCCTGACGACAGCATCAAAAGCACTATCAACCTGAAACCTGTCATGCAGCTGCTTGCAAAAGTGATTTTCATCAAAGAGGTCGATGCCGGAACGACAATCAGTTACAATCGAACCTGGTCTGCGCCATCAAGACGCAAAATAGCCACTTTGGCCGCCGGTTATGCTGACGGATACCACAGAACGTTGTCAAACAAGGCCCGGGTATTCATCCGGGGGACCTCCTATTCCCAGGTAGGAACCATCACGATGGATCAAATCATGGTTGACCTCGGAAATACCGGTAATGTCCGTGTCGGTGACGATGCAGTGCTTTTCGGGTGGGACGGCACGCCAGCTGACGATCTTGCAAGGGCTGCCGGTACCATAAGCTATGAAATTCTCTGCGCTGTTTCCTCAAGGGTCAGGAGATCTTTTATATAGCATATGAACGTACGGGAAAACATAGCCGTTCGGCTCAGCATGACAAGAACGGAGATAACCGTCATATCGCTCCTGATGCTCTTTCTCATTATAGGCATCATCATCCGGAGCACCGGCTCCCTGCAGTATGCAGACCTTGTACAGGAAACAGAACCCTTTACCGAAGCTCAGGTAGACAGCCTTCTCAAGGAAGCGACTCTCCTCGATACGGATCTTGCAAGAGCCGGACTGGATGCCCTGCATCTCCAACGCCCGACAACAACGGCACAGAAAGCCAAACCCGGCTCACGAAGAATCGTATTTTCAACCGCTACTGCCGAAGATCTCGGAAGCATTCCCGGAATCAGCAACATTCTCGCCGGACGTTTGATATCGTTCAGGAATACAAGAAACGGCAAGGTTGAAAGATTCACGGATTTTTTGGAAGTTAAGGGCATCGGCAGAAAAAGAATGGAAACCCTCGAACAGCACTTGATCCTTGAATAAATGAGCATTACCTGCCACGCTTGCGCAATAGATGTATATTCTACAGCAATCATGAGCATCACGTATGACCCTGCAGATGGCTATACGGTTACTGATTGCCAGACAGTACGTGCAGGTATCGGGGATTTTTCCGCACACAATAGTGACCGGGCCGTAAACAAAATCACATCGCTGCTGAGAAAGAAGAACATCGAATCTCTGGCACTTTCCTTAAAGACAAGACGCTTTTTTCCTTTAGCCACCGTTACATCCCGGGATATAACCGACAGGGCATTTGCAACGCACTGCAAGGCAGAAGCGGCCTTGCTGCTGAACAGGCCCTCGGAATATCTCCATGACAAGGTACCCTACCCATTCATACCTGCACAGGACAGTGTAAGCAGGCACCTCTTGTTTTACTACCCCAGCGAACCGTTTGAGACAGTGCATGAAAAACTTCGCTCATACTGTTCGATCAAGAGCGGCACTCACTACCTAAGGCCGACGATCCTGAGCATCGCGGCAAGTTTTCAACCGTTTATTCTTCTGGAACTGGAACGTGAGTATGTGACATTTTCAAGGGGTAACAACGGACAGCTTGAATATTTCAGTTACTGGAAACTGAACCACGACAGTGATGCCGTATACT
>JANQFD010000125.1 GCA_028278005.1 Chlorobium sp.
ATCGAGCTTTTCAACCAATACATGAACAAGAGTTGTTAATTCCTCTTCCTTTTCGGGAGTACGCATGGTGGCAACTACGTTCCATCCTTTTTCCTGAAAATAGAGTGCAGTTGCTTTTCCAATGCCACTGCTCGCCTCGGTGATCAAGACTGTGTTTGCCATGTTGTTCATACTATTGTTGTTTGCATGATGTGCAGGCTGCGCTGACGTGCACCTGCTCCTTTTATGCTAAGTATAGCGCAGGCAGACACAGCAAAAACAATCCAATCACGCCAACAGAATCACCAAAAGCGCCAACAATTCTTGAGAGGGAGAAGTACGTGTGGAACCCGTGCTCAACCGGACAGGAAGTGAGGAAATAAAAAAAGGAAGCACCGTATTACATGTACTTCCTTTCTTATGCTCCGCGAGTAGGACTCGAACCTACAACCCTCTGGTTAACAGCCAGATGCTCTACCATTGAGCTATCGCGGAATAGTAGTGTCTGCTGAAAATCTTCTCAGCTTCATTTGCACAAACCTCTACCCAAACCTTCTGGTTAACATCCCGACCAGTCGGGATCTACCATTGAGCTATCGCGGAATGGCAATATTCGTAAACCCTCTCTTTCGAGGGTGAATAATATACATCTCTTTTCTATTTTCACAAACCGATTTTCATTCATTTCAGAGCGAAAATCAAAAAAAACACCAGAAGATATGCGGTTTTTTCATTTTACTGCTAAGATTTGTAAATTCCGTTTCTTTTATTACACATGTCAGGGCTCCAATGGGCAAGGAAAAGGGATTGATTGAGATACGGATCGCCGGGTTGAATGAAGGTGTTTATACATACACTTTCACCTTCCACGCTTCAGACTTTGTAAATCCCGACCTGAGTGAACCGGAACTCTGTAATGAGATCCGGGCCTCGGTGGTTTTGAACAAAACCGACAATGATATCACCGCTGATATCGAAACAACAACCGTAGCGGAACTCAGTTGCGATATCTGTCTTGCTCCATTGAAAAGAACACTGACCGGTCAGTACCGGGTTTTCTTTGTTTTTGGCGATCCTGTCAGTGACATTGATGAACATGAGGAGAATTATCGCGTTCTTGACAGAAACACCGTTTCGGTAGACCTTACCGAGGATGTGCGCGAAACGCTGCTTCTGTCGAAACCCATGAAAACGGTTTGTATAGATAATCCGGAATGCTCTATGTATCTCGACAGCACGGACCGGGCTCCGGATAACGAAAGCGATGCAAAAAGCCCCTGGAAAGAATCGCTGGCCAAATTGAAGAATAAATACCATTAAGAAGTTTCCAAAAAAGATGCACTGTTATGGCAACACCGAAATCCAAAGTATCAAAGTCAAGGCGGGATAAAAGACGCGCACAGTTTACCGCTCGCAGTAAAGCAGCCGAAACCGTTGTATGCCCGAATTGCGGTGAACCAACGCTTCCTCATCGAGCCTGCCGTCACTGCGGTCACTACCGCGGAAGGGAAGTGACAAGAAAAACCTCAAACAGCTGAGCATAACATAACCGGACTCCAAGATGTTGACAATTGCCGTTGACGCAATGGGGGGGGATAACGCCCCGGAATGTGTCGTGGATGGGACAATCCAGACTCTTCGGGAAGTTAACAACAGGCTTGAAGTGTTGTTGATCGGACAGGAAGAGAAGGTCCAGCCCCTGCTCGACAGGGAAAATATCCAGGATCTGAACCTGAGGTTCATGCATGCCCCCGAAGTGATCACAATGAATGACGTTCCGGCTATTGCCGTTAAAACCAAACAGGATTCTTCTCTTGTGCGGGGTCTGATGTTATGCAAGGAGAAAAAAGCCGACGGGTTCGTGAGTGCCGGTAATACCGGGGCACTCATGGCAGCTTCGCTGTTTATTCTCGGACGAATCCCCGGCGTCCTTCGCCCTACCATTTACGCCTATTTTCCAAGAATCGGTCCCGGCCTTACCAACGTCGTTGACGTCGGAGCGAATGTTGACTGCAAACCCGAACATCTCGTACAGTTTGCCGAGATGCTGACCATTTATCAGCGCGATGCTGCAGGCATGGAAACCCCCCTGACAGGGCTGCTGAATATTGGTGAAGAGGATAACAAAGGTCCCGATCTGTTGAAACAAACCTACAAACTTCTCCAGGAAGCTGACAGAAAAAACAAAATCAACTTTATCGGCAACATCGAGGGCAATGATATTCTGTCATCCAAGGCGTCCATAATTGTATGCGACGGTCTTGTCGGCAACACCCTGCTCAAGTTCGGAGAAAGCATCCCCTATTTTCTAGGTTCTATTTTCAAGCCGGCACTGGAAAAGCTGGTTACATCCGGACAGCTTGACCCAAAAGCGGCTGAGCTCACCGGAAACGCTTTCAAGGCAATGTTCCAGCCTTTCGACGTTGAAATATTCGGAGGAGTACCTTTCCTCGGTGTCGATGGAATATCCATTGTAGGTCATGGCCGGCCATCGGCAAGAGCCCTAAAAAATATGATCTTTATGGCCGAACACATGATAGAGAAAAAGGTTAACCAGCATATTGCTGAAGCTCTGGCAGAGATATAGCAGAACGCCCTGAACGTTGGGGAAATCAATGCGTACGCGTCAGGGAGTAATCCTGTTGACAGATTTAAACTCAATAACTTATGAAAGCTGTAGTAACCTCCTCTGCCAAGTTCCTTCCCGAGAGCGTTCTGAGCAACCTTGATCTGGAAAAAATACTCGATACATCCGATGAGTGGATACAAACAAGAACCGGTATACGTGAACGCAGGATATTGAAAGATCCTGAAAAAGCAACCGCCTATCTTTGTACCGAGGTTGCAAGGCAAATTCTTGACAAACGGGGTATTTCTGCCGGTGAAATCGACCTGATTATTGTCGCAACCATGTCGCCGGACATGCTGTTCCCTTCCACCGCCTGTCTTGTCCAGGACAATATAAAGGCTGTCAATGCATGGGCATTCGACCTTTCAGGCGCCTGTTCGGGCTTTCTCTACGCTCTCAATACCGGAGCACAGTTCATTGCAACCGGGACACATAAAAAAGTGCTGGTTATAGGTGGCGAAAAAATGTCAGCCCTTATGGACTACAGCGATCGGACAACCTGTGTTCTTTTTGGTGATGGAGCAGCTGGTGTCCTGCTTGAACCCGGAGAAGATGACAGTCACGGCATGCTTGATGCCAGGCTTTATTCCGATGGGAGCGGCAGAGATAACCTCTGCATGCCCGGGGGCGGAAGCCTCCGGCCAACCAATCATGAAACCGTCGACAGAAAACTTCACTATCTGCAGCAGGACGGAAGGCAGGTGTTCAAATCCGCAGTGGTGGGTATGGCAGAAGTGGCGGATGAAATCATGCAAAGAAACAATCTTACTGCAGAAGACATCGATTATCTCATTCCGCACCAGGCAAACAACAGAATCATACAGGCAACCGCAGAGCGAATGGGGCTAAACCTTGAAAAGGTTGCAGTAAATATCGACCGTTACGGCAACACCTCTGCCGCAACGATTCCTATCTGTATCGCGGAACTTGATGAGCAGGGAAAACTGCAATCAGGCAGCAACCTTATCCTCGTCAGTTTCGGCGCAGGATATACCTGGGGCGGCGTCTACCTTAAATGGCTTTAACGTTACAACTACATGAATGCATTTCTGTTTCCCGGCCAGGGGTCACAGTACCCCGGCATGGCCAAAGATATTTATGAGCAATATCCAGAAGCCCGCCGTTTGATGGACAGGGCAAATGACATCCTCGGCTATTCCATCACAGATATCATGTTCACCGGCAGTGAAGAGGATCTACGCCAGACAAAATATACCCAGCCTGCAATATTTCTTCACAGTATCGCCGTTGCTGCAATCATCGGCAACAAACGGGCAGACATGACCGCAGGACACAGTCTTGGAGAATACACCGCCCTTTGCTACGCAGGTTCAATGAGTTTCGACGATGCTCTCCGAATTGTCTCCAAAAGAGGCGAACTGATGCAGAACGCAGGAACTGTAAACCCCGGCACGATGGCTGCGATAATCGGGATGAACGACGAGAGCATTGAAAATCTTCTCACCGAAGCACAATCTTCCGGTGTCGTCCAGGCGGCAAATTTCAACTCCCCCGGGCAGGTGGTAATTTCAGGAGAGGTTGCTGCCGTAAAAAAAGCTGTGGAGCTCGCTCCTTCGATGGGAGCAAGAATGGCAAAGGAACTGGTGGTATCAGGAGCTTTTCATTCCCCCCTCATGAAACCTGCTGAAGAAGAGCTGAAATTATCACTTGACGAAATTTCGATCGAAGACGCTCAGATACCGGTTTGCATGAATGTTGTGGCACAACCGGTTATACAAGCAAACGAGATTCGCAAAAACCTTGTACTGCAGCTTACCAGCCCTGTTCGGTGGGCCCAGTCGGTTGCAGCAATGGTTGCTGGCGGTGTGTCGTCATTCATCGAAATCGGGCCGCAAAAAGTCCTCCAGGGCCTGGTGAAAAGAATTGACCGTTCGGTATCAATCGACGGGATTGATCGAGCAGAACATGTTGCAGGTGCTCTTTCAATCGATTAAGAACAGCAACGACAGGAAAAAACAACGGATAACACCATGTTTAAAGGAAAAACCGCCATTGTCACCGGTGCTGCGCGAGGTATTGGCCAGGCCATTGCCCTTGATCTTGCAGCTAAAGGTGCAAACATTGTCATATGCGACCTTCAGGAAGAGTGGCTTGAAGAAACAGCGGACGCCGTAAAAAAGACCGGCCGCAAGGCTTCCTGTAAAGAACTGGATGTCACAAACCATGACGCGACACAATCTGTTTTTCAGGAAATCGCTTCCGAAAACGGATCGATTGACATCCTTGTCAATAATGCCGGCATTACCAGAGACGGCTTGCTCATGAGAATGAGTGAAGCCGACTGGGATGCCGTGCTTGCAGTAAACCTCAAAGGCACTTTCAACTGCACGAAAGCTGTTACAAAAACCATGATGAAGCAGCGCTCGGGAGCAATTGTCAATATCGCCTCGATCATCGGTATGATGGGAAATGCGGGCCAGGCCAATTACGGAGCATCGAAAGCCGGAGTCATTGCCTTCACGAAGTCGGTGGCCAAGGAACTTGCCTCGAGAAATATCAGGGTCAATGCTGTTGCCCCCGGATTTATAACCTCGAAAATGACTGACGCTCTCTCTGACGATGTCCGTGACGCAATGCTCAACGCCATACCGTTGAAGAAATTCGGTAATCCCGAACATGTTGCCAGCGTTGTCTCGTTCCTTGCAAGCGACCAGGCCGGATACATCACCGGCGAAGTCGTAAACATAAGCGGCGGGATGGTCATGTGATTTGGCAGAGGTCTGTCTGGTTTGTATATTGCCTGACATTTTTTAGTTGTTTAAATGTAAACGAATAATTCCTAAACCTAACCCGGAGAGGATACAATGAGTGCGGAAATCCAGGACAAAGTTTACGATATCATCGTAAGCAAAATGGGAGTCAACAAAGACCAGATCAAACCTGAATCAAAATTTGCAGATGATCTGGGCGCCGATTCGCTTGACACGGTCGAGCTGATCATGGAGCTTGAAAATGAGTTTGATATTCAGATCCCCGATGAAGACGCTGAAAAAATCAGCACCGTCCAGCAGGCAATCGACTACATAACCAACAAGTAAGTTGCTATCCCTTCAGCATATGGCTCCGGACAGGCTATTAACGTAAAAGAATCGACATGGGTCAGGAACGCAAGCGCATCGTTGTTACCGGTATCGGAGTATTATCCCCGGTTGGCTTATCAAAGGAAACACTCTGGGATTCACTCTACCGAGGAAAAAGCGGCGCCGCCCCTATTACTTATTTCGATACTGAAGGTTTTTCGACTCGTTTCGCCTGTGAACTGAAAGGGTATAATGCGGAGGACTATCTCGACTCAAAATCCGCCTCACGCATGGATCCGTACAGCCAGTATGCTGTAATAGCCGCTGAGCAGGCCCTGAAAGATTCAGGGCTTGACCTTTCCAGCATCGACCCTGCAAGAATCGGGGTTGTTCATGGATCGGGAACCGGCGGTATGACCATCCATGACAAGCAGATGCGGGTTTTCCTCGACAGGGGACCCCGGAGAATCAGCCCGTTCTTCATACCTATGCTCATACCAGACATTGCGGCGGGACAGATATCCATGAGAAACAAACTGATGGGCCCTAACTATGCGACCGCATCGGCTTGCGCCACATCGTTGCATGCGATCATTGATGCATGGATGCTCATGCAGCTCGACATGGCGGATTACATGGTATGCGGCGGCTCCGAAGCTGCCATTACTCCAATGAGCGTAGGAGGATTCAATGCCGCCAAGGCATTGTCAACCTACAATGAGTTTCCAGAAAAAGCCTCTCGTCCATATGACAGGGACCGTGACGGATTTGTCATGGGAGAAGGTGCCGGTTCACTGATCCTTGAAACACTCGAATCAGCCCGTTCACGCGGGGCAAAAATATACGGTGAGCTCGCCGGTGTCGGTGCATCTGCCGATGCCCATCATCTTACAGCCCCTCACCCTGAAGGTGCAGGTGCGTTATACTCCATGAAGAGCGCCCTTGAAAAAGCCGGTATTACTCCTGACGAAATCGACTATGTCAATACCCACGGCACTTCCACACCGCTCGGGGACATTGCCGAACTCAAGGCCATCAAAAAGCTCTTAGATAATCATGCCTACAAGGTGAGCATCAGCGCCACAAAGTCTATGACGGGCCATCTGCTTGGAGCTGCCGGTGTTGTGGAATCCATCGCTTGTCTCCTGGCGATGGAGAACCAGCTTGTTCCTCCAACGATCAATATCGAAAACCTCGACCCGGAAGTCGACCTGGATGTCACCCCGAACAAACCTAAGGAACGGAAAATCGAACACGTCCTGAATAACGGTTTCGGTTTTGGAGGCCACAACGCAACTTTGATTTTCAGAAAAATATAGCTTTCTGATAACCATCTCCTGCATATGGAGAAGCTCTGGCATAAACTTACTTCATTTACCTTCCATCGCTCTCAAAGCAATGACCAGCCAGGAGAGCCCGCCGGAGAACCCGACAGCGCATCGACTGCACTGACTGATTCCACAAAAAAATGGTTGACAGAGCTTCTGGA
Organism: Chlorobium sp.; assembly: GCA_028278005.1. Taxonomy (GTDB): domain Bacteria; phylum Bacteroidota; class Chlorobiia; order Chlorobiales; family Chlorobiaceae; genus Prosthecochloris. The sequence continues at coordinate 7,139 of JANQFD010000125.1, forward strand.
ATGCGCACCGGATGATTTCGGGATATACAGATTATCGCTTACCCACCGGTCGGTTGTGCACGATCCGACTGAACCTGCCGAATCCAATCAACGTCTCGAATTTCTGGGCGATGCGGTTCTTGACCTGGTCATTTCAGAACATCTCTACACATCTTTCCCGGAAAGCGACGAAGGAAAGCTTTCAAGCAACAGAGCAAAAATCGTCAACCGCAAATCTCTTGCAGGTTTTGCACAAAGAATCTTCCTGTCCGAACATATCATTATCGGGGAATCGGCAGATGAAACCAGAATCCGAAACAGCGAGTCTGCCTTGGCAGACGCATTTGAAGCCCTGATAGGCTCAATTTATCTGGATATGGGATTAACAGAAGCAAGAAACTTTATCCTGCGCCACGTAATTGGTCATGTAGACCTGCAGAAACTTGACGCTGCAGAGCATAACCATAAAAGCCGTCTGATAGAATATACACAGTCCCAACAGTTGGACCCGCCGGTATATAAGGTTGTCTCTGAAGAAGGTGCCGAGCATGAGAAACTGTTTACCGTCGAGGTCTCCTGCAAGGGCATGATTCTCGGCAGCGGAACTGCCAGAAGAAAAAAAGATGCGGAGCAATCTGCGGCCAAAGAAGCACTTGACTCATTCGAAAAAGCATCCGGTTCCGGCGGTTAATAACCGGAACTCTTCACCGCTTTTTCTTATTGTTTGGGTATTTATCCCTTGATGTCCCTATATTACAGGCCTTGAACCGCCTCTCTTGACATTTTGTATCAGTGCAATGAAAGAAAAGCTCATTTTCGATCTCTCCCGCGAAGGGCGCAGAGGAATTCGTTTCGGCACTTCCGATATACCGTCCGGCCCTGTCGAACAATTGTTACCAAAACGTTTTCTGCGGCAAAAACCTGCCGATCTGCCTGAAATTCCCGAAAGCGAAGTCGTTCGCCATTTCATCCGCCTGTCGAACTTCAACTATCATGTCGATAAAAACATGTACCCTCTCGGCAGCTGTACGATGAAATACAATCCTAAGATCAATGACTACACGTCGGATCTTCCCGGCTTTACGTCAGTGCACCCTCTACAGCCGGCCTTTACTGCACAAGGCTCCCTCAGGCTCATGTACGAACTGAGCGAGATGCTGCGCGAAATCGCAGGCATGGCAGCAGTCACCCTCCAGCCTGCAGCAGGTGCTCATGGCGAATTGACCGGTATTTTGCTGATCAAGAAATTCCACGAGTCGCGCAACTCGAACCGCAACAAGCTTCTGGTTGTCGACTCGGCTCACGGTACAAATCCCGCTTCGGCAGCAATAGCGAATTACGAGATCGTCTCGGTTAAAAGCAATGCCGAAGGCCGGACAGACATCGAAGACCTCAAAACAAAAATTACGCCGGATGTTGCAGCACTCATGCTGACCAACCCGAACACACTCGGTCTTTTCGAAAAAGAGATCCTGACCATTGAAAAACTCATTCACGAAAACGGCAGCCTTCTTTACATGGACGGCGCAAACATGAATGCGCTGATGGGCATTACCAAGCCTGGTGATATGGGATTTGACATTGTTCATTACAATCTGCACAAAACGTTCTCGGCCCCTCATGGCGGAGGCGGACCGGGAAGCGGACCGGTAGGAGTATGCCAAAAGCTTGTTCCGTTTCTACCGGTACCGGTAATAGAAAAAATTGAAGAAAACGGGAACGTTCGTTACAGCATGAGCATGGACAAGCCTGAAAGCATTGGAAGAATGATGAACTTCTACGGCAATTTCGCGGTACTTGTTCGAGCCTATACGTATACGAGAATGCTTGGACCGGAAGGTGCACGCCGGGTTTCCGAAAATGCTATTATCAACGCAAACTACCTTTTGTCCCGATTGCTTGAACGGTTCGAACTTCCATACCCGAAACCGGTCATGCACGAGTTTTGTCTTTCGGGTGACCGGCAGAAAAAACAACACAACGTCCGAACGCTTGATATTGCAAAGCGGCTTCTCGATTACGGTTTTCACGCACCGACAATCTATTTTCCCCTTATTGTCAGTGAAGCACTGATGGTCGAGCCTACTGAAACCGAGACAATCGAAACACTCGACGCTTTTGCAGATGCCCTGCTTGCCATTGCCGATGAAGCGGCAAACAATCCCGAACTTGTTCTCGAAGCCCCTGTGAGCACGCCGGTAAAAAGACTTGATGAGGCTCATGCATCGAGGAAGCTGAATGTCTGCTTTTTCGGCTGCTGATGATTAGTTCTCAGTAGGCAGTTCTCAGTCTTCAGTCAAAATTCATTTCATTCTTTCTACCGACCTCCCTAGGGGTGA
>JANQFD010000146.1 GCA_028278005.1 Chlorobium sp.
TTTAGTATTTCGACAGGGGTTATATTATTTTATAATCTTTTTACCGGCCAGCACGATCCTGGCTTAATCCATCGACACGTCATATTTCGCATGAGCACATCTGCATTCCTTGATATATTCAGATCTTCAGGAGCATTGCTTGAAGGACATTTCAAACTGACCTCGGGCCTGCACAGCACCACCTACTTTCAATGCGCCAAGGTGCTCCAGCATCCCGTGCATCTCACCGAGATCTGTAAAAACATAGTATCGGCGTTCAGCGGCCTTACAATCGATACGGTCATCTCACCGGCGGTGGGCGGAATCGTCGTTGGGACGGAAACCGGTCGCCAGCTTGGAGTAAAAACAATTTTTGCCGAAAGAAAAGAGGGCATCATGCTTCTGAGAAGAGGATTTTCCATCTCCCCCGGTGAAAAAGTACTGGTCGTCGAAGATGTTATAACGACGGGAGGGTCGGTTGCCGAGGTTATCGAGGTTGTCACTTCTGCAGGTGGTGAAGTTGTCGGTGTCGGTTCGGTGGTCGACCGCAGCAACGGCACCGTTAGGCTTGCTGAAAACCAGTTCTCCCTTTTGACCCTCGAAGTAAAAAACTACGACCCGGTGAACTGTCCGCTATGCAGAGAGAACGTTCCGCTCGAAGCACCGGGAAGTCGAACCCTACAAAAAAGCTAACACCGGCAGGCATGCAGAACACCTGTATCAGCAGCATCTCGATCATCGGACTTGGATTGATAGGAGCATCCGTGCTGAGAGCGCTGAAAAAATCTCCTGTTGCCGAGCAGCAGCGGATCACCTTCAAGGGTTTTGATCCTTCGTTCAGCGAGGAGGATATCGAACAGGTCAAATCGCTGGGACTCGACAGTTTTGAGCCCGATACAACGAAGCTCTATGATTCGGACCTCATCATACTCGCCGCCCCGGTCGAGGTGAACATCTCGCTGCTCGAAGAAATCGGCAGGCACGCTCCCCGACACACCCTTGTCAGCGATGTTTCAAGCACAAAAGCCGCAATTGCACGCAGTGCAGCCGAAGCGGGAGTTGATTTTATCGGTATGCACCCTATTGCAGGAAGAGAGCAGCAGGGTTATCATGCAAGTCACGACGAACTTCTCGCCGGAAGAACGGTTGTCGTTTGCGCCGACGAGATAATCCTTTCCCGTCCTGACGCACGCAATCTCGTTGAGCTCCTGCAATCGATCGGGTGCCGGATTACCGTGATGAGCCCGGAAGAACATGACAGAATCGTTGCAGCGATCAGCCATCTGCCCCAGCTGCTTTCAACCGCCCTGATCAACTTCTGTGAACATGACATCGACAAAAGCGGCCCGGGCTTTTCGACCCTGACAAGGCTTGCCGGCAGCTCATGGGATATCTGGAAGGACATCGTATCGACAAACCGGGAAAATATCGCATCGGAACTCAACGAGTTCAGCCGTGAACTGGACAAGCTTGCCGATGATATCCGAAACAACCGCATGGACAGGATCAGGGCAGGGTTCGAAAAAGCAAACATGCTTTACGGCAACCTAAGAAACAATAGCAGCTCATGAAATTCGCCATCGTTGTCAACATAAACCGTAAAGAAGCGATCGCCCTTGCGAAGGAGCTCATAGCCTGGCTGAAAGAACGCAATCTCGCCTATGTCTTCGACGCCACGTCCGCTGCAAAGCTCGGCATCGGCGAATCGGCAGAAATCGAAGATCTGAACAAGCTTTGCGATGTCTTCATTTCGCTCGGCGGCGACGGAACATTGCTCTTCACCTCCCACTACTCCGTCACCAAACCGGTTATCGGCATCAACGTCGGACATCTTGGATTCCTTGCGGAGTTCAGCAGGGAGGAAATATACAGTGCAATCGAACAGGTTCTTGAGGGGACCTATTCCATTCACGACCGTACACAGCTCGAGGCACAAATTACTATCGGCGACGAAACGAAGTACTTTACGGCACTGAACGACGTGGTGGTAGAAAAAGGCGCATATCCGAGGATACCCGCATTTATCATTAAACTCGACGGTGAACAGCTCAGCTCCTACCGGGCTGACGGTATTATCATCGCTACATCAACCGGATCAACCGCCTATTCCCTTTCTGCAGGAGGCCCTGTCATAGCGCCGAAATCCAATGTGTTCGTTATAACTCCGATATGCCCGCACATGCTTACCGTGAGACCTATTGTGATCAGTGACGACAAGATTATCGAGATCTCCGTCGACGCTCCCGACGGAGCGTTCCCACTCAACTGTGATGGCCATGTAAGAAAGATGCTCATGCCGGGGGAAGTCATAACCGTGAAAAAATCGGCTGAAATGATCAATCTTGTCGCAAACGATAACAGAAATTACTGCGAGATCCTCAGAAGCAAGCTGCTCTGGGGGCGCGAACACAAGCCGGGGACCTGACAAACCCGTCTATCATCCGGAGTTCCATGAGTAACAGTATTTCTCTCGCCTCGCTGGCCCATCTGCTCGGCATTTCATCCTCCACTCCTCTCGTAACCACCGACATGTGCAGAAGGCTTCGAGTAACCTTCATGCCCATGAACCATGACACCCCGAGGCTTCACTGCTTTGTATCTTCACTTATGAATGCCTTCAGGGTTCTGGGGATTCAGGTACTCGGTGAAGAAGAAGCATCAGGTCCGGACGGCAGGTTCAAACCCGGAGTCGTGGTTTTTGCCCCGGGAACCTTCAGCGATGAAACGCTCGCGATCAATCGCGTTTCTACCCTCTATAACAATATTATTGTCGGCATTCATGAAGAACAACCCCCGCTGACCGAAGCTTCCTCCCCCCAGGAGCGGCTTGACCGGATTGTGGGAAAACTTGCCTGGGAAATGGTTCACCTGAGCATCTACGTAACCGATGAAAGCTGGACTATCTGCACAATGAACGGAGGTGTTGTCAGGTTCGAGGGCTCCTGTCCCCTTCCTTCCGATGTTGTAAAAACACTGGTACCAAAACTTACCGCCCAGGTCGTCCCGCCGAAACCTTCGGACCTGGATTACAGGCCCGGTACGTTTACCCGCGCTTTGGAAGACATGCAGGAAATCGTTCATGATTTTTCGGCATGCGGCAGGCTCCTTCGTTCAAACCCGTTCCTGCTTACCCATACATCACGGGAAGCCCTGGAGTACAGAAGCCCTCTTTACAGGAAAATCGTTGCCCGTTATCTCGACCAGCGCAGCGGCATGAGCTACGGTTTTTTCGCCCGTCAGCTTCCTCTCGAAGCACCACCTGCCCTGCTGATGAAAGAGACCGGCCTTACACTCGGCGACAATGAACTGCGCACTCTACCGGTAGTTAACATGCACAACAGGGACTATGTTCCGGTGGAAGTGATGAACGAGTGGTTTCTGGTAGAGCCGGTCCCGGTCGGCGTCATCACAACACGGTCGGGATGCAAAAAAACCAGCCTTGACCCTGAAACGGATCTGCTCGCACTAAGGCTTGAAAAAGGAATCATCACCCTTATGACCCCTCCGGGACTGCCGGATACGACGATATCGAGACCTTCGTTCGACACGCTGACCATCCTCTCTCACGCGCTCGGCAATGCTTTTATCGCAAGTATCCTGCGGAAAACCCGGCCATCGTGGCGGTTCCCGGACATGCTTTCGGCCAAGGGAGCTTCAATGACGCACTGGCACGGTTATCCGGGCAAAGACTTCATTCCGGAAGGTTATTTTGTGCACGGCAGCCAAAATCCACCGGTTTCCTGTTCTACCCCACAATCCGCAGCGTACAGCCTGCTGGGCAAGATAGAAGCTTTGGAACAGTCACTCAGGGAAACGCGTGAATACCGGGGAGATATTCACATCGAGCCGAACCACGGCACGAACATCGTCGGCACCCTTTCCCTGGCGGAAACAGCCGCTGTCGTTAACGGAAGCTGAGCAATCACATGGCCGGGTGTTCACTGAATTCCCATTTGCCCTGCTGCTGGAGAATCAGTTCGATTATTTCCCTGATACACCCTTTCCCGCCCTCATAACCGGAAATATAGGAAACGCGATTACGGAGATATTCGACTCCGTCTATGGGTGTAATCGATAGCGCAACTTTTTCAAGGATAGGAATATCGATAAGATCATCGGCAATATAGGCACAGTCTTCATCCTCGAGACCGCTCTCTCTCTTGAAGCTCTCATATGCCTCTACCTTGTGTCTGCAGCCGAGATAGATGTGCTCGATCCCGATATGCTGGAGCAGGTGCCGCTGTGCCTCGCTCGCCCGTTCCGAGAGAGCTGCTACGTGAAGCCCGTTCTTCCTTGCCTCTGCAATGGCCAGCGCATCCCTCACATTACAGGAACAGCTCTCCTCTCCCCGATCGTTGATGGTTATCTGACCGCCCGTTACAATACCTTCCACCGGGAAGATCAATGCCTTGACCTGCCTCAGCGCATGTTGCAGGCGTTCGGAAGCATCGCCTGAAGATAGCTGAATCCCAAAATAATTAATACCGGACACTGTTTTATGCGTTTAACGTTTAGCGATTACGGCTGTTTACCATGAATACAAGCATACAGTTTCTGCAACTGCCGAACTACGGCAGGAAAATCCGCCAGCGAAAGCTGGGTGGCTGCATCGGACATGGCTTTCTCAGGATCGGGATGGATCTCGAAAAAGAGACCGTCAGCCCCGGCGGCAACCCCGGCTCTTGCCATTGGAAGCAGGTACTCCCTTTCACCGCCTGACACGCCCGCACCGGCCGAAGGAAGCTGGAGACTGTGGGTTGCATCATACACGACCGGATAGCCGATGCTTCCCATTTTTGGAATGCTCCTGAAATCCACCACCAGGTTGTGATACCCGAATGTCGTGCCTCTTTCGGTCAGCATCAAACGGGAGTTGCCTGTCCGGTAAACTTTTTCAGCAGCCATCGCCATGTCCCCGGGCGCCATAAACTGCCCCTTCTTGATGTTCACGCAAAGCCCCGATTCTCCGGCTGCAGTAAGAAGGTCTGTCTGGCGACAGAGAAATGCCGGTATCTGCAGAACATCGACAAACCGTGCCGCAAGCTCCACCTCATGCTTCTCGTGTACATCGGTCAGCACCGGCAAACCGAAACGATCCCTTATCTCGGCAAGAATTTCAAGCGCTTCGACATCGCCGATACCGGTAAAAGAAGAAGCCGATGACCGGTTTGCCTTCCGAAACGATCCCTTGAAAATACAGGGCACATCTTCCTCTTCACGTATCGACTGCAGTACGGATGCAGCCTCAAGGGCCATTTCGCGACCCTCGATGACACAGGGACCGGCGATAAAAAACAATCCGGCATCTCCGGGAATCGAGATGTCTCCGACCGAGAACTTTTCCACCTGTTAAACTGTTATTAACTCCCGAAATACAAGCGCGATAGCCAGTAAAACGATCCACTCGGGATATTGTAACTTTTCTGTTATAAGCCTTAAATTTACAACAAAACACATTATTCCCTAACTCATTAAGAACCCGGCATGAATTCTACGGATACCAGGAAACGATTGGAAGAAATTGAAAAACAGCTGGCCAACCTTCACGAAGAGCAGAGAAGGATCAAGGCACGCTGGGACGCGGAAAAAGAACTTATCCAGGAATCCAGAAAACTGAAATCGGAACTGGAAGACCTGCGCCACCAGGCGGAAGAGTACGAAAGAAGCGGCGATTACGGCAAGGTGGCCGAAATTCGTTATGGCCGCATTGCAGAGATCGAAAGAGAGATTGAAGAAAACAAACAGAACATTGAGACGAAACAGGCTTCCGGCGAACTG
>JANQFD010000143.1 GCA_028278005.1 Chlorobium sp.
ATATGAATAGTGCAAAGGGGTAAGTCAGCAGTCTTCAGTTGGCAGTCGGCAAGATGAGCAAAAATAGTAGCACGCTACGCCTGCAGGAGCCAGGAACAAAAAGCAGAAGAGCATGTCTTTCGGTACCGATTCCGATAAACACATTTCCTGCCTTATGGTTTATATTGTTTCAGCCTTCTGGCTATCGAGCTTACGAGCCATCACGCTGTCAAGCGATTATCTATGAAGCTGCGTGAAACCGTCATACAGGCCGCCTATTCATTGCAGGCCAACAGACTGCGCTCATGGCTGACAACCCTGGGTGTTGCAATCGGCGTTTTTTCCATAATTGCCGTCATGACGGCGCTGCAGGCAGTCGACCAGTCGGTAGCAAGCGGCTTGTCGAGTCTCGGCGCCAATACTTTTGAAATACAGAAATATCCGGCCACGTTTTTTGGCGGCCATGGGCGAAGCCGGTTTATAAACCGTCCCAACATCTCATACGAAGAAGGGCTCGCCTTTAAAAAACTGATGGAAAACAAAGCCGGGAATATCGGCCTGAAAGTATCCAGATCCGGCAACCAAGCAATCTATGGGAATCGTTCGACGAACCCAGACATTACCCTTTACGGCGCTGACGAAAACTTTGCTACTGCAAACGGTTTCGACATTGAAAACGGCAGAAACCTTGTTAAAAACGACATACGCTACTCAAGAAACATTGCGGTTATAGGCCGTGATGTGATGCATACCCTGTTCCCCGACGGCGAGAATCCGCTGGAAAAACCAATCAAGGTCAACGGTAAACTGTACCGGATCATCGGGGTTTTCATGAAAAAAGGGGCTGCTTTCGGCCAAAGCCAGGATAACCTGATAGTTATCCCGATCAGCCGCTATATTGCCCATATCGACATTAATAAAAGTATCAGCGTCACCGTTGAAGCTGCTTCACAAAAAGAGTATCAGTCTACTATCGACCAGGCTGTCGGTGCCATGAGGATAGCAAGAGGCTTGACCATCGAAGCCCCGAATAATTTCGAACTGCGGACAAATGAAGCGCTGGTCGAGTCGTTCCGGGAATTTCAAAGAACGATCAGCATCGGGGCTTTCATCATCAGCTTCATGGCCCTTGTAACCGCCGGAGTGGGCATCATGAACATCATGCTGGTGAGCGTCACCGAACGCACCAGAGAGATAGGTGTCCGAAAATCTGTCGGTGCCCCGAAAAGAAGTATTCTGCGTCAGTTTCTCTTTGAAGCGCTGTTCCTTTCTCTTGTCGGAGGGCTGATCGGCATTCTAATCGGGGCAGGTACCGGAAATATCGTAGCCGTTGCGTTCAACCTTCCCCCGATATTCCCTGTCGGGTGGGTCATTGTATCGATAGTCGTGTGCTCCGGTATCGGCATCATCTTCGGACTGTTTCCGGCTTACAGAGCCGCGAATCTTGATCCGGTCGAGGCTTTGCGATCCGGAAAATAAGGGCACCTCTAAAAACTTATTGCGCGCCCAAATTGCTGCGTTATCCCGATTTTATCGGGACTCATGACACTTTTTAGAGGTGCCCATAAGTGGTTGGCTTCTATTTTCTATTCTGTTGACCGAGTTCAGGTAAAAAAGACAGCGTTGATGCGAAATGGGAAACCTGCTGCAGAATATTTGGCTCGCCTGCAGCCAGCGAACTGAAACATTTTGTGGCTCCTTCACACGTCCCAAAACCTTCGTCGACGACGTACCAGGCAGGCAGAACGTTCTCTTCTATCCATTGCCACCGATGCTCTGCTTTGGTGATGTCTTTATTCCCTGCAAGGGTTTCGAAATAACCGAAATGATCGGCAAACGATGCCCTTGAAGCGTAACCCGGGGGTGATGCCTCACCGAAATTGAGTTCGCTGCCGAAAGAAACAACCACACACCCCTGAGGGCTTATTGACTCAAATACCGGCCCGAGCGTATTGATCTGCTCATGCCTGAGCAACTTTATGTTGCCCTCCCTTATCAATCTTTCTGCCCTGGGCAGGTCATTACCCGACTTCAACAGGCTTGCACCTTTGTCGATCATCTGAAATCCGGAGAGAAGAAACTCATGTTCATTATCTGAAACATTTTCCTCGATCTCGCCAAGACCACCTTCAAGATATGCCATATGAGCCCATGCAATATCGTTATAAATTGCATTATTTCCTTTGCGTATCTCTTCAAGGTCATTGAGCAGTATATTCTTTGCTGCAAACTCGTAAACCGATACCGGCATGGATAACAGGGTCTTTGCGGCACCGGCAAAAAAACCTCCAAGATCCTCGAAAAAACCCTTCTCTGACTTATTATTCCGCGATCCGTCTCCCATCATCCTTCCAGGAGTCTGTATCATTTCCGAAAATGCGAGGGCAACACCCACCTGGCTGGATGCAAATGCCGCCATCCCGGCCCATTTGTATATGTCGCGGTGTTCAAGATACAACCGTGCATAGTGAGCCGTAATCGCACGGTTACGCTCAACAATCCTTTCACTTGAGGGCAGCAGAGATTCTGCAGCAGTTTTCCATTCCTCTTTTGAACGAAGCATCGGACTTTCAGGGTTTTCTTGTTGCATTTCATGGATGTTACAGAAACAACAGTTCCAGCTTCCGTAAAATTCCGGTTACCAGTGCGCCTGGAACACCCGTTTAAAATACCCGATAAACTGAGAGAATTCTTCAATCTGTTTTACATTACCGTTGTATTGCATAGTTTTCCGTATGACAGGCAACAGCACCTTGTTCAGCAACTGTTCTTTTCGCCTGCCATCAAAGCTGATTCTTGATCTCGTTAACACTTAATTTCAGAAAAGCAATGACACATGTAAAACAACTGACAAAACCTCTTGCACTGGTTTTGATACTTGCCATGACTACGTTTACGTGGGGATGTACGACGACTACGGGTGCAGGAAGAGGCGCAGGCATCGGGGCAGCTTCTGGTGCAGTAATCGGAGGTATAATAGGCAGTCAGACAGGCAGCTGGGGTAAAGGAGCTATCCTTGGGGCTGTGATCGGCGGGGCTGCCGGGGCTGTGATCGGCGATTACATGGATGCACAGGCACAGGAAATCGACAGACAGGTCGAAGGCGCCAGGGTCGAGCGTGTCGGCGAAGGTATCAGGGTTGTCTTCGATACCGGTATTTTATTCACTACCGGCTCCTCAACCCTTACCTCCAACAGCAGGTACAACATTGAAAAGCTGGCGAACATCCTGAACAGATATGAAGACACCTACATTGTTGTTGAGGGGCACACAGACGCTCAGGGCAGAGAAGCATACAATCAGCGTCTTTCCGAAGATCGCGCTGAAGCCGTCTCATCGCTCCTGCGTGCATACGGTGTCAGCGGCCGCCGCGTCTCCACCGTTGGTTACGGTGAAACCCGTCCTGTTGCTTCCAACGAAACAGCATCCGGCCGTCGTCTGAACCGTCGTGTAGAGGTTCTTATCTATGCAGACGAAGACCTTAAACGACAGGCCGAAACCGGTGAATTGAGGATGTAAGATTTCTGCGGATACCTTAAGCGTTCAGTAGGCGGGCAGTGCAGTTGCATTGCCCGCCTTTTCATTTTCATCAGCGGCAGCCTCCCCTTGGCTTGAAATCCGGGTCATACTGGTCCCACAACCATCCGGAAACCTTTTCCAGCTCATCTTCGGGCATCGACATCGCAGGCATAAGCCCGAAACGCTCTATGGCCTGAGGGCCGAGAGAGGTATTGGCCGCATCGGGAGCCTTCATAAACGACACCATCGCCGCAACGGCATCGTCCTTGTTTCCATACACTGTTCTGAACCGTGAAGCGAGTCCCAAGATAGGCGGAGCCGATTTTGCAGGAGGGCGCATCGAATGGCAGACCTGACAATGCCTGGTGTACAGCTCCTCGCCACTCAAGACTGCATCTGACTTGTTTTCCCCGGCAAAAGCGACTCCCATTGACTGCGCACTCATAATTCCGGCAGATCTTGTGTCGCTCTTTTCACAGGCGGAGAGTGCCGACAGACCGGCTGTCAGCAACACCATGCCCAATGTTTTGTACAGTACATTGCGTTTCGTGTTCATGGCTGATCGATTAAATTATTTCCTCTTCATATA
>JANQFD010000147.1 GCA_028278005.1 Chlorobium sp.
GCGGATTGGAAACCTTGAATGAGAGGCCGGTCGAGCTTGTGCATTTTAGCCTGAGCTTTTAGGGGACCTCAAGGGTTGATCCGTTGAGTCAATTGTTGCACTGTTATTTCTTTTATAGGTCCTATAGGACTTATGAGATTTCTTCTCTTTGCTGCTTCACTGAATACTCTTTGACAGCAAATCGATTATCTCCTGTGGTTTTTCAACCAGCGTTTTCGCGCCGTTTCGCAGTAACTCCTTTTTTGTCCTGAACCCCCAGAGCACTCCCAGCGGATACATGCCGGCAGCTACCGCCGTCTGCATGTCTACATCACTGTCTCCCGCATAGAGGATTTCTGCAGGAGCGGTGCATAACTCCCGAGCCATCTGGAGAGCGCCATCAGGTGCAGGTTTATGAGGAATTCCCGGATGATGACCTGTTACACTGTCGAAGTGCCAAGGTGAGAGCAGCGTTTCAACACAGAGTTTGGTAAACCGGTCGGGTTTGTTTGACAGAACACCTGTTTTGATCTCTTTGGTGCCAAGCCAGTCGAGTAATTCAGGAATTCCGGGATAGGGACGAGAGTTGTCTTTCCAGGTTTCTGCATAACGGTCCTGCATTTCCCGTTTGAGCTGATCAATGAGTTCGGGGTGGTTTTGCAGATCGTCCGGCAGCGCTTTTCTGACCAGTTCACCCATACCGTAACCGACAAGGTAGCGAACCGCTTTCATATCGTGTGTCGGCAGATCATGATCTGCCAGCACACTGTTGAGTGTGTCGGCCAGATCTGTCAGTGTATCGAGAAGCGTGCCGTCAAGGTCGAAAATAACCGCGTTGAATGTCATCGCTCATTACTCTTTCGTGCGGCAGCAAGAAAAACGGTTCAGGTGTTTTTCCTGCCTGCACGGTAGGTTTTGGGTTGAAGCTAAAAAAATAATTTCAGTTACAGAAAATAGGAGAGCAGAAGAAAGCCGCAGGTCATCAGGAGAGCGGCTATAAGATTCATGAAGAAGCCGAGCCGCAGCACTGTTTTTATGGAGACCTTTTCAAGTCCTCCGAAGGCAAGCGCATTGACCGGGGTTGCCACGGGGCTCATAAACGCTCCGGAAGCGGCAACGGTTACAAGCAGAAGAAGCAGAAGCTGTTCCGAGGGAAATACAGGCTGTACGGCGAGAATCGACGGAGCGAGGACAAGAAGCACCGTTGTGTTGTTGAAGATTTCTGTGGCAAATATGGTCGATAGAGCCATGATGCCGAAAAGCGATATCGGATCTCTGGCAGAGGAAATGGCCTGGCTTCCCATGTTCATGAAAACGGTATAAAGCCATCCGTCAATTTCCTGTGTTGCCGGATTGTCGCCAATTGATATGATCAGAAGCAAAAGGACGGCAGTGAAACTCATGAGGAGCAGGCCGAAATAGGGGATATCGAGCATGATCTGGTTTATGGAAAGGACGGAGTTATAGTTGTGGATGGACAGAGATTTGAATGTTTCACCGAAAAGATATTTCCAGAAACGGTTGATCATGTCAAGCAGGAAACGATTGAGAGCCGTGTATACCCTTCGGGTCGGGATGCGGAGCCTTTTTTCCAGCTGTTCAAGTGTTTTGCTGGCGATGATGATCGGGAATGCAGCGAGATAGAGCGCCAGAAATATGATGTTTTTCAGTGCGTTCCTTGCATTTGCAGCCTTTCGCGGGAAAACAAAGGAGAAAAAGAGAATAACCAGCAGATAAGCAATAAACGCAAGGTCGATGATATTCAGGGCCGAGATGACAGGTGAAGGATTGAAGAGAAACTGGCATGCACTGAGGGAGAAGATCAGAACGATGTTACCGATGAAAAAAACAATGGGTTTTCCGGGCAGAAGGGAAGTACCTCTATGCCGTACCGGTTCGACCGAAACTTCCAGTTCAGAAGGGGTGTTTATCAACAGCAGCCATCGTCCGGTGAGGATCAGCATACATGTTGCCGGGATACCGATCATGAGCCATGAAAAAAACGTAATACGTTCGAATCCGGGGAATCCATGAAATTCGGCAAACCCCACTGCTGCTATATTCAGCGGGCTGCCGGTCAGGGAAGCCATGCCGCCCGTATTGGCCCCGAAGATCAATGCGCAATAAAAAAGTGCGGCAAGTCTCTTTCTGTCTTGTACGGTTGAGAACACAGCCATCAGTTTTCGTACGACAGGGAGCATCGCGAGAACAACAACCGTGTTCGAAAAGAAAATGGAGAGGCTATAGGATAACACCAGTGTTGCGGTCAGAAGGCCGCCGGTTGTTGTTCTTGCATGGCTGAAGAGATAGTCGATCAGCCTGTGGTGGGTTCTGGCCGAGATCAAAATCTGGGAAATCAGAAAACCGATGACCAGAATAATGATGTTCTGCAGCCAGTTCATAGGGTAACAGCGTTGATGTTGCCGGAGCGTTTGAAGTTTACACAATATTCACCAAACCGTAACCATCCAACAACATTCATTTCCGTAATTCTTTATTGAACCTTGGAGAAGGGCTTTTTGATAAAAAATTTCATCCCTCATGAAAAACTGTTTCAGGATGGAATACCTGCGAGAACAAGTTTTTGGCAAACTGCCTTTTCTCTCCCCCCTGGAATCGTTTCTGGTCAGATGTTTCATGATTCCAAATCTTGTTTTCCTGCAAGCGGAAGGTCTCGAGCATATCAGGGACAGAAAAGGCCCTTTTATCTTTGCCTGTAACCATAATAACTCTATAGAATCGCTGTTTGTGCCGGCTTTCCTGATCTACCATTCGGGTGGAAGAAAGATAAGCTTTGTGATAGACTGGATGTTCGGAAAAATTCCCTTGCTTGGTTTTCTGATGGATATCGTGGAGCCGGTCTATGTCTATCATAAACGTTCACCTCTAAAATTTCTTGAATGGAGAAGACCGAAACAGCAGCCTTCTGCGGATACGGTTTCTCTTTGTTGTGATAAACTTTCTGCCGGTAAACGGATCGGCATTTTTCCTGAAGGGAAACGAAACAGGAACCCTCACACACTCATGCAGGCGAAACCGGGAGTGGGTCATATCGCTTTGCGTTCCGGGGTGCCCGTTATTCCGGTGGGGATCGACTGTGTCTCGGGAAAAAAGAAAAAGAAAGTACACTCTTTCGGGAGGATTGTTCTGAAGATCGGAGAACCCATGAGGTTTGACGACCATGTTGAGAACTACCGTAACGTCGGCCGGTCGGCTTGCCCGTCCGCTTCCGGAAATCTTGAGCGGCGTATGCTTGCATTGACCGTCACAAACAGGATAATGAAAACTATTGCCGGACTCTGCGGCAAGGAATACCCGCAGCCGGCAGCGCCGGTTGGGAACAGGCATGTCTCTGTAAAGAATCCGAAAAACGACAATCATACTATAAAGGAGGGTATATGTCCTGTATAACGGTTGAGAAAGTGATGACGGAGAAAGACCGTGCATCGGCTATAGATGTTATCGAGCAGGTGTTCCAGCGTGAGAAAAAATGGATCAGTACGGCCCAGGAGCAGTTGCCCAGGATACTCGAGGAGCGTGGCAGCTTTTCATGGTTTCTTGCGAGGGTAGGAAACCGACCGGCAGGCGTGCTCCGACTGATGTACGATCCTCCTCTCGAGCTTCCCGATGAATACGATGTCAGGCTCCAGCCGGGAGTGAATATCGAGAAAATGAAGCGGGAAGGGCGCTATGTGGAGATCGGCCGTTTTATGATAAAACACGAGTTCAGGAAAAATCCACGGATTGCGCTTCGTTTGATGAGGACGGCTACCAGGGAGGTACTTGAAAGAGATTATACCCACTTCATTACCGATGTTTTTGAAGGTGAGCCCAATTCACCGCTTAATTTTCACACGAGAGTGCTCGGGTTCGAAGTTATCGGAAAGCATCTGTTCGGCGACCTTAACTGCAGTTCAACCCGCATAATCCTGACGCTTGATATTCTTAAAGTATACCGCAGGATCAGAAACAACAGGAGCAGGGTCTACAAGGAACTGACCGAAGGTATGAGAGGTATTCTTGAAAGAAAACTTGCGGCCGCAGGACCCAGACTGCAGGGTTAAGCAAGAAGCGGATAGAGGCAGGTGGAACAGAGCCGCAAGCCTTAAAAGCGGGAGGAGCATGCTGAAACTTGAGGAACTCAGAAATGAGATAAAGGGCGAGATTTTTGTCCGGGAGGAAATGGCAAATCATGACATCAAGAAAGTCAGCGGTATTGCTGATATCCTGATCAAGCCATCCGGAAAAAAAGATCTTGCAAAGATACTGCAAATGCTCGGTAAATCGCGTTTTCCCTATGTCGTTATCAACAAAAAGGGAAGGGTTGTCTTTCCTGACGACCGTTACCACGGTGTTGTCATTGTAACAGATTGAGGGACCCTCTGTTTATGTATTCCACGGTTC
>JANQFD010000158.1 GCA_028278005.1 Chlorobium sp.
TCGTTGTTATATTCGCTTACGCCGGTCTCATAACGATAGTCCCAGCCATGTACCCCGCACAGCAGGTTTTTGCCGCTGACACTTCCATCGGCCATGAGAGCGCCACGGTGATGACATCGTCCGTAAAGCACGGAAACGTTATCGCCATAACGGATAATCACGAGATCCACATCCGCGACAATTGCGTATCGAGGTGATTTTTCCCCGAGCTCGCTCCACGTTGCGACTTTAACTTTTTTTGTCTTAACATTGTTATACATAAGCAGAAAAGAGGATATGTTTCTTTATGTTTTTGTAAGATAATCACAAAGCATTGAAAGAATATGCAGTTTGATCCAAATAAATTTACCGTAAAGGCACAGGAGACCCTGCAATCGGCGGCAACGTCAGCCGGCAGCCGGCAGCATCAGCAGATTGAGCCGGTCCATCTGCTCAATGTCATGCTCGGTGACAGTGAAAACATAGGCTTCCAGATAGCACAAAAGCTCGAGGTACAGACAGACAACCTTCTGGCCGTTCTTGAGCGGGAGCTCGATCGCATACCGAAGGTTACCGGGGCTTCGGCAACCGGTCAATATATTTCTCAGGATCTGGGAAAGGTTTTCGATCTTGCATTGAAAGAGGCCGAGAGCCTGAAGGATGAATACATCAGTTCCGAGCATCTTTTTATTGCCATGAGCGAAGCGGGTGTCAAGGTGTCTCCACTCATGCGTGACGCAGGGCTGAACCGGGATGCCATCCTGAAGGTGATGGCCGGTATTCGCGGTTCCCAGAGAGTAACCAGCCAGACTGCAGAGGATACCTACAATTCGCTGAAAAAATATTCACGAAATCTGAATGATCTTGTGCGCAAGGGAAAACTCGATCCGGTTATCGGACGTGACGAGGAAATCCGGAGGGTTCTTCAGATACTCAGCAGGAGAACAAAGAACAATCCGGTTCTGATAGGTGATCCGGGAGTCGGCAAGACTGCTATTGCCGAAGGAATTGCCCAGCGCATCGTTGCAGGGGATGTTCCGGAAAACCTCAGGAGCAAGCAGATTGCCGCTCTGGATATAGCGCAACTTGTTGCCGGAGCGAAATTCCGTGGAGAATTCGAGGATCGGCTGAAGGCGGTTATCAAGGAGGTGCAGGATGCCGATGGGGAAGTAATTCTTTTTATTGACGAAATGCATCTGCTTGTCGGAGCGGGTTCTGCGGAAGGAGCGGTAGACGCGGCCAATATTCTCAAGCCTGCGCTTGCAAGAGGCGAACTGCGCTGTATAGGAGCGACAACACTTGATGAATACCGCAAGCATATTGAAAAAGATGCCGCCCTCGAAAGACGTTTCCAGACGGTTATGGTAGACCAGCCGAGTGTCGAGGACACGGTATCCATCCTCCGGGGTCTTAAAGAAAAGTATGAGATTCATCATGGGGTTCGTATTATGGACTCGGCAATTATAGCGGCTGCCGAGCTGTCCGACCGTTATATCTCGGAGCGATTTCTGCCCGATAAGGCAATCGATCTTATCGATGAAGCGTCATCGAAGCTTCGCCTGGAAATGGACAGCGATCCTGAGGAGCTCGATAAAGTCAACCGGGAGATACGCCGCCTGGAAATCGAGCGTGAAGCACTGAAAAGAGAACTCTCAAGCGAGTGAGGTTCCGGCAGGTTTTATCGTCTTATTCTTTGAAGGGTTAACAATACCTTTCGTATCATTGGATGTTTTGCCCGGTTTCTTTTTATTGAACATCAAAAATAACGATACCATGAACACGAGAAGGAATGTACTTGTAGTGCTGCTGGTTCTGCTGGGGTTGACTGCCGCTCCGGTTTTTGCCGGTTGGAATCCTCACGAAGATGAGAGTGCTCAACAGACAGTCAGGCTTTTCCAGAAAACCGATCCTTCATTGGAGGTTTTTTTTGAGGAGGCATACGGATATGCTGTTTTTCCCGATGTCTACAAGGGCGGGATACTGCTATTGGGCGGAGCTCGGGGAGAGGGTTATGTATTCGAACAGGGAAGATTGATCGGGCGCTCTTCGATTACGCAGCTGAATTTCGGGCCTCAGCTAGGCGGGCAGGCATTCTCGGAAATTATCTTTTTCCGTACCCAGTCTGACCTCGAGGATTTCAAGAAGGGAAATTATGAACTCAGTGCACAGGCAAGTGCGGTTGCAGTGAACGGAGGTGTTGCTGCCAAGAGTGAGTATTCGAACGGAGTGGCGATTTTTGTGATTCCAAAAAGCGGATTGATGGCCGAAGCATCGGTGGGAGGGCAGAAGTTCTCGTTCGAATCGTATGGGGAATAGCTGATTTAATCGAACAACGAAATTTTTTCCGGATATGAGTTATGAATTAGTTGTGGGGCTTGAAGTCCACTGCCAGTTGAACACAGAAAGCAAGGCTTTCTGCGGCTGCTCGACCGAGTTCGGCAAACCGGCGAATACGAATATCTGTCCGGTTTGTCTTGCGCTGCCCGGAGCACTGCCCGTGTTGAACCAGCGTGTTGTTGACGATGCAGTCAAGCTCGGTCTTGCAACGGATTGCACGATCGCCCGGAAATCCATCCTGGCCCGAAAAAACTACTTTTATCCCGATCTTCCCAAAGGGTACCAGATTTCACAGTACGAAGAACCCGTATGTTCAGAGGGAATGGTACATATCGATGCCGGTGAAGGCCGCCGGGATATAAGACTTGTACGGATCCATGTCGAGGAGGATGCCGGGAAATCAATTCATGATATCGGCGACGATACCTTTATCGATGTGAACCGGTGCGGGGTACCGCTCCTGGAAATTGTGAGCTATCCTGATATCCGTTCTTCAAAGGAAGCTTCTGCATATCTCCAGAAGCTGCGGCAGATCGTAAAATATCTTGATATATCGGACGGCAACATGGAAGAAGGGAGCCTGCGTTGCGATGCCAACGTATCGGTGCGTCCTGAGGGTGCAAGCGAGTACGGTACGAGAACCGAGATCAAGAACATGAACTCTTTCAAAAGCGTTGAAAAGGCGATAGAGTATGAGGCGAAGCGCCATATCGAAGTACTGGAGAGCGGCGGGGAGATTTTTCAGGAAACCCGTCTCTGGGATGCGGACAAAGAGGAAACACGTTCCATGCGCGGCAAGGAGTTCGCACATGATTACCGGTATTTTCCTGATCCGGACCTTGTGCCGGTTCAGATTGACGAAGAGATGCTGGGGCGTCTGCAGCTCGAACTGCCGGAGTTTCCTGAAGCCCGCTCTGAACGTTTTGTGCGGGAATACGGTATTCCCGAATACGATGCCGGTGTGCTGACTGCCGAAAGGGAGGTGGCTGACTACTTTGAGGATGTCGTTCGTTTTTGCGGAGATGGAAAGATTGCTTCGAACTGGGTAATGGGGGAGGTCTTGCGGACCCTCAAGGAAAAAAACATCCCGATTTCCCGGTTTTCGGTTTTACCGGAACAGCTCGGGAAGCTTATCGGTTTAATTGCCGGCGGAACGATCAGCAATACCATTGCAAAACAGGTATTTGAACGCATGCTGGATACCGGAGAAGATGCCGAAGCCATTGTTGAAAGGGAAGGGCTTGCGCAGGTTTCAGATTCCTCGGAAATTGAAAAAGTTGTTCAGGATATTATCGAGGCCAATCCGGGGCAGGTGGAACAATACAGGAGCGGGAAAACAAGAATTTTCGGTTTTTTTGTTGGTCAGTGTATGAAAGCGATGAAAGGCAAGGCGAACCCTGTGGTCGTGAATGAGATCCTGAAACAGAAGCTTGAGGTTTGAGACAGCAGGGACTGTCATGAATCGCTGAACAGGCCGTAATCCTGTTTTTTCTCCGGTTGTATTACTTCAGATGAGGGAGTGATGACCTCTATTTTCTGGCGTGCATCCTGGAGTCTTTTTCGGCAGGCATCCGCGATTTTAAGTCCCTCTTCATAGAGTTTGATCGACTGATCTATTCCTGTATCGGGATTTTCCATTTCTCCGGTTATCTCTTCGAGTCTTGCAATAAGCTCCTCTATGGTTGCTTTTTTTTTCTGGCTCATGTGATCAGGCGAGATGCTGAGAGGGTTAACGGGTTGATACCTCAGGTAACATAGCTAAAGCCCTGAAGTATTCAAAAAGGAGCGGGAGGGAGCCAGTGGGCAGTTTTCAGTAGGCAGTCGGCAAGGGGAGAAGGAAAAGAAAAGATCGATTTCCGATTCCGACGGCGAACCCCGCCAGAGGGAATAAAGGATACAGGATGTATTGCTTGATGGATAATAGATCAAGAGCTGCAGGCTCCTGTCAAACGGCAGTAAAGGGAGTGGAACGGTACGGGAAACAGAAGGAAGGCGAGGGATTATGAAATTTGTCGACGCTGCGAAAATATATGTCAAAGCAGGTAACGGCGGAAATGGATGCATGAGTTTTCGACGGGAGAAATATGTTCCAAAAGGCGGCCCTGACGGAGGCGACGGTGGACGGGGAGGCCATGTGTATCTCAAGGCAAACAGCCAGATGGCGACATTGCTCGATTTCAGGTACAGGAAACACTATGAAGCAGGAAGGGGAGCCCATGGTCAGGGATCGAAAAAAGACGGAAAAACCGGGAAAGATATTGTGGTACCTGTCCCCTGCGGTACGGTGGTAAAGAGTGCAGGGAACGGGAAGCTTATTGCCGACCTCGTTGAAGATGGTGAAACGTTGCTTGTTGCAGAAGGTGGCCGGGGAGGCAAGGGGAATCCGCATTTTGCGACTGCAACCCGCCAGGCTCCGAGATATGCCGAGCCGGGAGGTCAGGGAGAGCGTGTGGAAATAGAGCTTGAACTCAAGCTGATAGCTGACGTAGGCCTTGTGGGTTTCCCCAATGCAGGGAAATCGACACTTATCTCCGTGATGAGCGCGGCAAAGCCGAAAATAGCGGATTATCCTTTTACCACGCTTGTACCGAATCTCGGTATCGTTCAGTACAAGGACTACAACTCGTTTGTTATGGCGGATATTCCCGGGATTATCGAGGGGGCGGCCGAAGGCAGGGGGCTCGGGCTTCAGTTTCTGAAACATATAGAGCGTACAAAGGTGCTGGCTGTTTTGATAGGCGCGGATTCAGAGAATATTGAAGCCGAGTACAATCTGCTCCTTGGCGAAATGCAGCGGTTTGATCCGGGGTTGCTCGACAAGCCGAGGATAGTTCTCATTACAAAAATGGATATAGCCCCGGAAGATTTCCGTTTGCCTGAATTTGAGGATGGGGTATCGGTGCTGCCGGTTTCAAGTGTTACCGGAAAGGGGATCGATACGTTGAAAGACCGGTTGTGGGAAAAAGTAAGGGGGGGATAAAGCGACAACCTATGTCATCTACAACTATTACTATCAGGACGGCACGTCTGTCCGATGCCGTTGCAATCGAGGAGATATCATCCCGGTATGCTACACAGGGGTACATGCTGAAACGTGCTCCGGAGAATATTATCGAGAATATTCGTAATTTTTTTGTGGCCGAACGGAACGGGTCGGTTATCGGTTCCTGTGCAATTTCCTTTTTTACTCTTCATCTTGCCGAAATCCGCACTCTTGCCGTTGTAGACAGCTTCAAACGGCAGGGTGTCGGGAGTATGCTGGTCAGGAAAGCCGAAGAGGTGCTCTATGAAGAGGGAGTCAAAACGGCTTTTGTTTTGACGCTCAGCCCCGATTTTTTCAATAGTCTGGGCTACCATCAAGTTGAAAAGGAGATGTTTCCGCAGAAGATATGGCGGGACTGCACAAACTGCCCGAAACTCATGGCCTGCGATGAAATTGCGATGATAAAGGAGCTTGAAGGAAGAACAGTAGGCGGTCTTCAATAGGCAGTCGGCAGTTTCTATACGTGATATCGAGCTTTTGCCTTGTGAATTTTTACTTTTGATTTTATTTCCGTGATTATCCAAGAAGTTATCATCAAAAACAAGGCCGGGTTGCACACACGGCCGGCTGCGGCGGTTGTGAAGCTGGCCTCCCGGTTCAAATCCGACTTTTTTATTGAGATGCGCGGTTCCGAAGTAAACGCCAAATCTATTATCGGAGTCATGAGCCTTGCCGCACCAAAAGGTACCAAGCTTATTCTGAAACTTGACGGTGATGATGAAGAGGAAGCTGCAAGGCAACTGATCGATTTTTTCGAGCAGGGTTTCGGCGAACAGTAAGAACAATCTGAATTGAGCGATTGTTGAACATGTCGGAGATGCGGAGCACAGGGAATGCCGCTGTATCCCGACTTGTCGGGACGCTCAGTTTAGGAACAATTATTCTGATGTGCCTTTGAAAGCCCTCAGCATAGCGTTTATAAGCCCGTTTTCACCTCTGAAAGGCGGGATCGCAAGGTTCAGCACCACCTTGTACAGGATTCTGTTACAGAGAGGGCACAAGGTGAAAGCAATTTCTTTCAAACGTCTTTATCCCGGCATTCTTCTGGGGGGTAAAGCTCTCTATGAACCGGGAGCGTCCGTCAGCAGAGAAAACGGGGTGCTGGCACGCCTTGATACGCTCAATCCACTGACATGGTTTTCCACAGCACTGTATATGAGGCGCATGAAGCCGGAGGTCATGATCTGTGCCTACTGGCTGGGGGCGCTGTCTCCCCTGTATGCTCTGCTCAGGCTTGTTTCAGGGGCCAAAATGATTGTGCTCATGCATAACTTTTCCTCACATGAGCGGTTTATCGCCGAAAAGAAGCTGAGAAATCTGCTTCTTTCCTCCGCAGACGGTGTGGTTACCCTTTCCGGGCATGTAGGCCGGCAGGTTAAAGCCGCATACCCGAAAGTTCCGCTGAATATCCTTTTTCATCCCGTATACAGCCCCACCTCCGCTGTTATGTCCAAAAATGACGCATGCCGA
>JANQFD010000159.1 GCA_028278005.1 Chlorobium sp.
CCGTCTGCAAAAAACCTCCAGCCCTGGACCTTCAAGGTTGTCAGCTCGCGTGAAAAGCTCGAGAGCATCTATCCGTGCTATCCGGCCGACTGGATACAAACCGCCCCGCACCTGCTTTTCGTTACCGGAAAACGGGATGGAGCATGGATAAGACGCCATGACGGATATAATTCAATCGAAACCGATCTTGCCATCGCCATGGATCACATGATCCTTGCCGCAACCTGGGAAGGTATAGCAACCTGCTGGATCGCCGCATTCAAACCGGACCTTTTGCATGCGGCCCTCAACCTGGGAGAGAATGAAGTGATCTTCGCCTTCACGCCACTCGGATACGCCTCTCCCGAAGCGAAACCTTTCCCCAAGAAGCGCAAGGAGCTGCATGAGATAGTAGAATTCCTCTAAAGGAATCCACACCCTTTCCGAGAATTTTCTGCAAGGCAAAACAGTAAACGAAAGAGGAAACAACCAGGGCCTGTCACATAACCCTCCAATCAGGTCTTACTCGAGCGTCGAATCCTCTTCCGGTTCAAAATCGAGAACCACAGAGTTCATGCAAAACCGCTTGCCGGTTGGCGGTGGTCCATCATCGAAGACATGCCCCAGATGTGCCCCGCAGCGCCCGCATATAACTTCAGTTCTCTGCATACCATGCGAACTGTCCGGTTTATACGCAATACTTTGTTCCCGTATCGGCTCAAAAAAGCTGGGCCATCCGCAAGTGCTTGCAAACTTGGCATCAGAACGAAACAGCGCATTGCCGCATGCGGCACAGTAATAGGTGCCTTTTCCCTCAAAATCCCAGTATGTACCGGTAAACGCCTGTTCCGTTCCTTTCTTTCGGGCAATGCGGTACACATCTTCAGAGAGAATTTTTGCCCAGACCGAATCCGGTAGATCGAGCTTTGTGGTATCCGTTCTCGAATAGTAGGGATTATGCGGTTTT
The DNA here is from genome assembly GCA_028278005.1 of Chlorobium sp. Lineage (GTDB taxonomy): Bacteria > Bacteroidota > Chlorobiia > Chlorobiales > Chlorobiaceae > Prosthecochloris. Next base: position 947 of record JANQFD010000159.1, read on the forward strand.
TCCATTTGTGCCAAGGGAGCAGCCTTTTCGGATTCAGGAAAACGCATCTTCACGCATCCGGATTGCATCCATGTAAAGGATAGCAAGCAGAGCAGCAGGAGCGAAGCGGTTGCTTTATTCATTCAGGTTGTATAAATTTTTCCACTTGAACAGAGAAAAATGAATTGATCACGCAGACTATGTAACGCCATGAAACAGATCGTAACAGCCCTGAGTATCCTGATACTTTTCACCCTTGCTTCCTGTAACACGATCGAGGGTATCGGAAAAGATGTCGAGTCCGCCGGTTCAACAATAAAAGAAACCGCTCAGGAAAGCAAGTAGACACGTCAGGCTGCCATGACGGCCTGCTCAACGGCAGCTCACTGTTTTTGTATCTTCATCAAGAGCAATGGTGACCCTGCAGGTGTTGTTTGCAGTGCTGCGCTCTCTTCTGCTCCCTCCTTTCAGAACAGCCGTGACGATGTAGGTGCTTGAGCCCGAAGGATTCGACATCACGCCTACCCAGGGATTCATGTATGTCCCTTCTGCTTCGATTCTTGTAATCCCTATCGGCTGAACGACTCCGCCCGAACCGCCGGGAATAAGGCTTTCATCGATCTCGATATCGATACCGTCCGCGTTGCAGCTGCCTGTACAGAGATTTTTCACCGTGGCTCTCAGGTACAAACCGCTATCCGTCCTCATCAGTTCGACCTGCTCGATGGCAAGGTCGATCCCGGCACAGGAAGCCGAATGCGGTGGCCGCTGACCCGCACGCCTTTCTAGAGCAGGCGAAGAAATCATGTTGTCACGCTCTCTTTCAATAACTTTATGGTCCGGAGCTTTTTTCGCGGCGGCATTATGCACAGGTACATGCATGAACAACGCTGAAACGAGCAAGCATACCACCAAAATCCCTGTGTTACGAACCGTGTCAAAACGCATTGGTCGCCTCCTGTGCTTTATATTAGCAACGCATGTGAACGCCCTCTTGCATAAAAGTATGCAAAAAATACCAATTCAGAACTCTCCTTGCCTCTTCTCATTCACAGGAGTGCAAGATTCTTTTTTTCAACACATGCTTGACGGGAGGAAGAACAGCAAAACCTGTTCGCCGGTTTTAATTTTTTTGTAGATTACTTTCCAGCATTGCAGTTTGGAATTGCTATCCGTGCAAAAAGAATGAGTGTTAAAAACATACTGGTAATCGGCCTGGGGGGAGTAGGACTTCATCTGACACAACGCCTTGTCCACGATGGCTACGGTGTTACGGTAATCGAATCGAACCCTCAGCTGATCAGCAGCGTCAACGATAAAATCGACGCAAAAATCATCGAGGGAAACGCCGTGGAACTTGCCTGCTGGAAACGGGCAAAAGCAGAAACGATGGATCTCCTGATAGCCGTTACCAATGAGGACTCGGTCAATATGATTGCTTCCATCATAGCCGACAGGTTGGGTATCCCGCTTAAAATCGCCCGGGTGCGCTCTCCGGATTACGGCTATGAGAACTCGTTACTCAGTAAAAAAGATTTCAAGATCGATCTGGTCATTCATCCCGAAGAACTGGTTGCCCAGGAAATGGCAAGACTTGTCATGAGAGCGTCGGCAAACGATGTGGTCGACATCGGAGAAGGCGAGATGAAAGTGGTCGCGATGCGTGTCAACCAGGATAGTCCGATGGTCAACAAGACAGTGACAGAAATCTCTCTCCTGCATAACGAGTTTCAGTTCAAGATCGTTGCTGTAGCCCGGGGCATTGCCACCATTATTCCGGGTGAGGATGATACGATTCTGCCAAACGATCAGGTATTCATCATGCTGAACGGGAAAAACCTCCCGCGGCTTATGAATCTGATGCATGTTCGCGAACAGAGCATTCACAAGGTAATGATCGTCGGGGGCGGCATGGTTGGCGCAAGGGTCGCAGAGCTGCTGGGCAAAACCGTGAAAATAACGCTTATCGAAAATGACAAGGAACATGCCGAAGAACTGGCCTCTACACTGAAAAACACTGATGTCCTGCTCGGGGACGGAACCGATGTGAATGTCATGGTACTTGGCGGACTGATGGAAATGGACAGCTTCATTGCAACCACAGGCAACAATGAAACAAACATTATCAGCTGTCTCTTGGCCAAACACATCATGAACCGGACCAACGTCGATGCCAACGCGAAAGTTGGAAAAACTATCGCGCTGGTAAAAAAAGAGGATTACCTGGTTCTTGCATCAACGATCGGTCTGGACGTAGCATTGAACAAAAAGATTTCCGCAGCCGATGAAATCATGAAGTTTATTCGAATGGGGGAGCTTTTCTCACTAGCTCACCTGCACGGAGTCGACGCAGAAGTCATCGAGCTTGCCGCATCACCAAGATCCCAGATCACGAAAAAACCTCTCAGAAAAATGCGGGGCATGCTGCAGGAAAAGCAGATTCTTATTGCCGGTGTGGTACGTAACGGACTGTGTGAACTGACACATGAAGACACGGTTATCCAGCCAAACGACCTTGCCGTGGTGATCTCGGCGACAAAGAGCCTCAAGGATGCACAAGAGCTTTTCAAGTAATACCGCAAAGTAACCTGCTGTCGCAGAATGAACTTTCCCGCGATATTTCACGTTCTGGGAGCGCTTCTCATCTTTATCGGCAGTGCCATGCTCCTGCCGCTTATATGCGCCCTGATTTACAACGAGGGAGATGCCTTTCCCCTCGTTATTACAATGGCTGTTGCAATAGGCATCGGCTTTCCTCTCTGGAGGGTGTTCCGCAAGTACCGAGATCTGACATTGAAGGACGGTCTTTTCGTCGTGACGTTCGGGTGGATTCTTGTCTCCTCCGTCTCGGCTCTCCCTTTCATGATTCACGGGACCATCCCCTCATTTACCGATGCGTTTTTTGAAATGATGTCCGGCTATACCACCACGGGAGCCACGATTCTCGACGACATCGAATCCGTCCCTCACGGGCTGCTTTTCTGGCGCAGTACAACCCACCTCATTGGCGGGATGGGATTCATCATGGTCACGATAATCATCCTTCCCCTGCTGGGTATCGGAGGGATGCAGCTCTACAAGGCGGAAGCCGACCCCGGCCAGGTCATCACCGGCGAAAAGTTTCTTCCCCGCGTCAAGCAGACCGCGGTCTGGCTATGGGGGATCTACCTCGCACTTGTTCTGATTCAGTCACTCCTCCTCCTGTTAGGCGGCATGCCGCTGTTCGACGCCCTCTGTCATGCTTTCGGCACCGTCGCGACTGCCGGCTATTCAACGAAGAACGCAAGCATAGGTTATTATCAAAGCGCATGGATCGACTGGGTAACCATTGTTTTCATGTTCCTCGGAGGCATAACCTTCATGCTGCACTATCATATTCTGAAAAAAGATTGGGAACCTGTCCGTGAGAATACGGAAATCCGATGGTACATCGGTTTTGTGGTTTTCCTCAGCGCACTCACGGTGTTGATTCTCTGGGCGACCGGCAGTTACAGCGGCTTTTTCGACTCCTTTCGTTATGGAACATTCCAGGTCGTCTCCATTCTGACGACTACGGGATTTACTACGGCCGATTATGAGCTCTGGCCTCAGTCAGCCCTGATACTCATTTTGATCGCATGCATGATCGGCGCGTGTGCGGGATCGACCACCAGCGGCATCAAGGTGGTTCACTACGAAATCATCTGCAAGTACCTCTATGCCAACGGCCGTAAATTCCTGCAGCCGCTGGCTGTCGTGCCCGTAAAAATAAACCAGAAAAATGTAGACGCATCCGTCATAACCCTTGCGATCAGCTACTTTATTCTGAACATTTTCATGATTTTTGTCGGCAGCGCCATCATGACCCTGATTGACGATATGGACTATTTCAGCTCGATGAGCGCCGTCATCTCGGCCCTCCTGAACATCGGTCCCGGTTTCGGAGAAGTGGGGCCCGCACATACCTATTCCCATGTCTCTGCCGCCGGCAAATGGTTTCTCTCTTTCAACATGTTGACTGGACGCCTCGAGATGTTCACCGTTATGGTGATGTTCTACCCAGCGTTCTGGAAGAAGTAGCCCCCCTTCAGCTTCGCATGTGCTTTTCGTCGGCCATATGACCCGAGGCATCCCATCCCAGATCCTTGTCCTTGTGCAGTTCCTCACGTTCGTCGAGCATCAGTTGTTCCAGGTCCTCTATCCGCTGTTTCGTTGCGCGAATAAGCTCTTTTTTGTCGTCCCGCATTTCGGCAAGTTCATGCATATGTTGCTCCTCATATCTCCGGAATGTCTTCATCGCCCTCGCCACATTGTATTTTCTGTGTCCTAGCCTGCTCAAAGCATCGGCACCGATGCGCAATGCCGAATCGAGGGTATCGAGATAGATATTCTTGACTCCCATGCCTATCAGTTCATAGGAATCCTCCCATCCGCTTGTTCTCGCGATAATCTCGAGGTGAGGAAAATACTTGCGGGCTGTTTCTGCAATCTGGACAGCCTTTTCGTTGTTGTCCACCGCGATAATCAGGAGTTCGGCATCTGCTGCTCCGGCTGCCTTGAGCAGATCACTGCGGGAGGCATCGCCGTAAAACACCTGCAACCCCATTTTACGCAGCAGATCGACATTGTCCGGATCGATATCCAGATAGGTCGCCTCCTCGTCATTGGCCTGCATGAAACGGCCGACAGTGCTGCCGACCGTACCGAATCCTGCAATAATAACCCGGCTTTTGCGGTCGATCGTGTCGGGGGCTTTTTCTTCCCTCTCGACAGTGCCGAACCTCGGCTGAACGAGTTTCTCGTTCAAGAGCACCAGGAGGGGAGTCATTGCCATACTGAGCGCAACAACCGCGATCAGGGGATTCACCATCGACGCCTCGAAAACACCATTGTTGAGTCCGAAGGAAAAAAGCACGAATGCGAACTCACCGCCTTCGGCAAGAGCGAGCGCAAAAAGCAGAATATTATCGAAGCTCATCCCGAAAATCCTTCCGATA
>JANQFD010000168.1 GCA_028278005.1 Chlorobium sp.
GCTGGCAAAGCGGTTTGCCAGCAGCAACAAGCTTGTCACAACCGTCACCATAAAGATGTACAACGATCAGAAACTTGTGGCGACAGCAGATTTTACCTACTGGGTACAAGACCTGAACGGGTTGAAGCGTCATGCCTTTGATCCGCACAAAATCGACCTGCTCTACCTGCATAAAACCCAGACGACGGCAAAACTCATTGTCGGGCTGCGTGCGATGGAGCAGGAAAAACCTGCCGGACAACGAAGGTTTGAAGACCCCTACGCGATCATGCTTGCGGGCAAACATGGCATCACACTGGCTCGACGTTTCAGCATAGCGACACCTCAACTCCAGAACATGATTGTGGCAAGAACATTGCATCTGGACAAGGCATTGACCGCATTTTCAAAAACAGTACCGGAATTCAACGTTATTAACATCGGTGCAGGATACGATAGCAGGTTCTGGCGCCTGGAGATTGACAACGCTACTGTCTTTGATCTCGATTTACCGGTCATGCTTAACGAGCGCAAGCATGTTTTTGATTTCAGCAGAAGGCCAAACATACACAACATCGATATCGATCTTGAATGCCATCATATCGACAGGGTGTTACAGGAAAGTGACTCCTATAATCAGGAACTCCCGACTTTTTTTATCTGGGAAGGAGGATCAATGTATTTCGAGAACGACAAGATTGACCATATTTTTTCTGCAATCAGAGCACTCATGCTTCCCGGTTCCTGTTTCTGGATGGATTATGTTACGGAAGATCTGGTGAATTCGGCGACGGGCATCGAGGAAATCGAAGGGTTCATTACAAATATCCGCAGAATGGGAGAGCCCTTCATTAACGGATATAATGACATCGCTGTTATTTCGGAACATTACGGGTTGGAAATACAGGAAACTCTTCATTCAGGGGCATTATTGAACAGACAGGAGGAAATTTACAAACAATACAAATTTTGTATTTTTCAGGCAAAGTAGAACATGCCCCCAGTATACAAACATATCACTTCGTTTCTGAAACAGGTGCCGGGCTTTCTACGGAAAGACTTCGAGCAGAACCACCTGACGATGGACCTGATGCGCTACATTGCGTTATGGGGCCATCCTCTGTACTACGTTTTGTGTACCATTATTCTGCCTCAGCCATATGAATCACTGGAACTGCGCATGGCATCGCCGATCACGTTCATTCCTCTCCTCTTCTTCAAACGTTACCCGGATGTCTTCAAGCCATGGGTGAATGTCTACTGGTACTTATGGCTGACGTTTACGTTTCCGTTTATTTTTACCTTCCTCATGCTGATGAACGGCATGTCGGGCCTCTGGCTTGTGGCTGAAACGGTCATGCTGTTCGTATTCATGATCGTCATCCCGAATTTAATCCTTATGTCAGTGCTGCTTGGTACCGGTCTTTTGAGCGCGGTAGCAGCCTATACGTATGTGACCGGCAATCATTTTGTCCTGACAACGGAAGTCATTGAATACTTTATCTCCATTCCAATCGCAATTCTCCTTGGTCTGATACTCAATTATACCACAAAACAAGGTGCAATGGCCCAGGAACGCAACAGACTGCTTCAGTCCCTTGCCGGTAGCATTGCGCATGAAATGCGCAACCCGCTTGGACAGGTCCGCTATTGTCTGAACAGTATTCAGAGGCTCCTGCCGGCGTTACATCGCAAAACCTCTTCGATAACGATTGACAGGCAAACCCTGCACCAGATATACCATCGCATGGCTCATGGGCAGATGGCTGTAAAACGGGGAACTCAGGTTATCGATATGATTCTGGGTGAAATCAGGGAAAGCCCTATTGATGCAGAAAGCTTTACCTATCTTTCTGCGGCACGTATCACCCGTAAGGCTATGGAAGAATACGGATACGATTCAGAGGAAGAACGGAGACTGGTGAGCCTGGATGCCCGGCAAACGTTTATTTTTAATGTCAGCGAAACCCTCTTCATCTTTGTCCTGTTCAACCTGCTGAAAAATGCGCTCTATTACATTAAAAGCCATTCAGACAGCAAAATCAGCATCAGGCTCGAAAGGGGAACCACCTTAAACACCATTGTATTCCGTGATACAGGCCCTGGTATCTCTCCAGAGGATCTGCCTCATATTTTCGACAGTTTTCACACCAGAGGTAAAAAAGGAGGTACGGGTCTCGGACTGGCATACTGCAAGCGCATTATGCAGTCATTCGGAGGGGATATTACTTGTCGCTCCGTCAAAGGCAGCTTTACCGAGTTCACCATGACCTTTCCTGTCGTGGATAAGGAAAAGTTTGAGCAGTACAACGCAAAGGTTGTTGAGACCGCGCGCCCTGATTTCGAAGGTAAGCGAATTCTTCTCGTCGATGACGAACAAAGCCAGCGCTCGGTAATTCAGCAGTTTCTGCTTCCCATGGGTGTTGAAATCGATGAAGCAGCAAGCGGTCGTGAAGCTCTGGAACTTGCAGCAAAAAACCGTTATGATCTGATCATTATGGATATCGTTATGCCTGGCATAAATGGCTATGAAGTAACAGAAAAACTTCGTCAAGGAGAATTTGGTTCCGAGGCATCAAATATCCCGATTGTGGCCTATACTGCAGAGCCAGCGTATATCGCAAGACCGATGTCGGAAAAAATCGGGATGCAGGCCCTGATTTCAAAACCTTGCAGCCAGTCCGAGCTGATCAATGCCTTGCGTTCTGTATTCCAGCAAGGTATGAGTGTCGGAAGAGATGAAAATGTTATTGCAACAGTCCGTATTCTGCTTGTCGACGATTCTGCTCTGAACCGCTCCCTCTTGGCTATGCTCCTTAGCGATACCGGGCACTATCCTGCAACTGCAGTCAATGGCGAGGAGGGATGGGAAATGCTCAACAAGGAACCGTTTGACCTGCTGATTACTGATATTCATATGCCCGACATGGATGGTCTTGAACTAACCAGACGCCTTCGCAACAGCACTAATCCTCACCTTAGGGCGCTCCCGATCATCGGTTTGAGCGGTTCTGCAGAAGAGGAAGCGGCTGCCAGGGAAGCCGGCATGAATGATTTCAAACTAAAAACCGATAATCCGAAAATTCTTATTAACGCAATAGAGATGCTGCTTGCATCGTCTCCGACAAGCGCGATTGTGCGGCAACGGCAAACAACCGCTATTATAGACTTCAACGCATCTGCAGAAGCATTGGGAAAAACAGAAGAGAGCCTAAGAACCCTGTTCTGTCAATTTGTTGAAGAAACGAGCGTTCTTGCCGAGCTCATGCAAAAGGCTCTCGAACAGCAAGACCTCGATGCACTAAGAGAACATGCTCATAAAGTCAAAGGAACCGTGAGCATGTTCGGTGCCGAATCCGTCCGCCAGGCCGCAGAGAATCTGGAATATTCCTGCAGAATAGGACGCATAGCGGAGCTTGAACAGCACCTTAAGAATCTTCTTGAAACCTTAAAGGAACTGGAAAAGCAGAAACACTGATCTTATTCCCCTCCACCTCGGCCAGGGCTGGGTGCGAGTAACCCTGCCAGAGCACCGACGGCAGCTGACCCGATAGCCATGAATATCTCAGGCATTTCGATAGATGCATTCGGATCTGTG
>JANQFD010000039.1 GCA_028278005.1 Chlorobium sp.
GAAATAAAACCTCCATCTTCTGGCTTAGATGCCCTTTCTGTAACACTTTGTCCTTCATAGTGTAAGGTTATTACTTAACATAATGCATACAATTGTAAACTTATACATTTACACAATAAAAACAAAAGTAAAACTATAACCTTACATACATCAATAAATCAGCAGCAATCATGAAAACCAAATGCACAAGGTAACGGTACCGGACCGAGTCGATAAGGCCTTAAGTTCTGGGGGATAAAAAGAAAATTGAAGCGATTAACCGAACCTGAGAATATGTATAAACAGGAATTACCGGCGCCAATAAAAACAGCTGTAGCAGAAAAAATCTGGAGAAATGTCTGAGCACTGCACAAGACCCGATAATGACCCATCGATTGGATCGAACAGAAAAAACCTGACGCGTCGCATATACGTCGCAGAAATTGGCAAAAAATCGATAAAAATCGATCAATAACGATAAAAACAGGTTACCTGGGGTGTAGGCGAGAGTAGCTCTAAACTGTTGATAATCAATGTTTAAAGGCTTTGTGGGTGATAGAGGAGTCGAACCTCTGACCTCTACCATGTCAAGGTAGCGCTCTAACCAACTGAGCTAATCACCCGAAGGGCAGATAATATATGATTTTGTCCGCCAAAACCAAAGCAGGCTGGTCTTAATTTCATGCTGTTTTTTTCTTCTCCCCGTCTTCATAAACGAATTCCGGCTTGCCCTCTCCTTCGATCACCGCTTCGGTGATCAAGCATTTGCGAACCCCGTTCATGGAGGGCAGATCGAACATGATATCGATCATGATGCCTTCGAGCACGGAACGGAGCGCTCTCGCCCCGGTACCTCTCTCGATGGCAATTTCAACCACCTTGTCGAGCGCCTTGTCTTCAAAAACCAGTTCGCACTCCTCCATCTCGAACAGTTTCCGGTACTGTTTGACGAGGGCGTTTTTCGGTTCGACGAGGATGTTGCGCAACGCTTCACTGTCAAGAGGATCGAGGGTGGAAATAACCGGCAGGCGACCGATAAATTCCGGGATCAAACCATACTCGTGCAGATCGTCCTGGGATACCTCCTTCAAAATTTCCGGATCGGATTCGAGCTGCTGCGCCTTGACCTTGGTGCCGAACCCGATGGATGATTTTGCAACCCTGCGACCGATGATCTTGTCGAGCCCTTCAAACGCGCCGCCGCAGATAAAGAGAATGTTCTTGGTGTTGACATTGATAAGTTGCTGTTCGGGGTGTTTTCTGCCACCTCTCGGCGGCACGCCGACAACCGCTCCTTCGAGAATCTTCAGCAGCGCCTGCTGTACGCCTTCACCGGAAACGTCGCGGGTAATGGAAACGTTGGCCGACTTGCGGGCGATCTTGTCGATCTCGTCAACGTAGATAATCCCTTTTTCCGCCCGTTCGAGGTTGAAATCCGAAGCCTGCAGAAGACGGGCGAGGATGGTTTCGACATCGTCGCCGACATACCCCGCCTCGGTCAGTGACGTCGCGTCAACAATGGTGAAAGGCACCTCGAGCAGATTGGCAAGCGTCTGCGCGAGCAGGGTTTTTCCCGTCCCGGTGGAGCCGATAAGCAGAATGTTGCTTTTTTCGATAACGACGTCCTCGTCCTCACGCACCCATTCCTGCGACTCGATTCGCTTGTAATGGTTGTAGACCGCCACGGCAAGTGATTTCCTGGCCCTTTCCTGGCCGATAACATACTGGCCGAGCGATTCCATGATCGATTTCGGAGAGGTCAAACGCGGCTGAAACGGCTTGTTGCTGACCGGTGCGGCTGGCTTGATTGCACTGATTTCCTTACGCAGAATCTCAACAGAGCTCATGATGCAGCGATCACAGATAAAGGCATCGGGTCCGGCCACCATGCTGTTCACCTCGTCACTGCCTCTCCCGCAGAATGAACAGACTACCGTATCGTTGCCCCCGCCTTTTCTTTTGCCTCTCATCTGATCTTTTTCCCTTGACATAATACTCTCTCCGGTTTAAAACCCCATCCTTGCCAGACTGTCAAGAACATGCTGAATCACTATGGTAAGCTTGGGATGGTCTTCCTCGAAATGGCCGACCGCATCGCTGAGCCGTTCCGTCAGCCCTTCCTGCTCTTTTTCCATAGTAGCTTCATCCTGAACAAGCCTGCCGATATCGTTTTTCAGATCCGCAAGCACCTCTCCGGTACTTTCATCAACGGATTCGGTTTGTTCGAGCTCTTCGTGAAGCTGTTGAAGCAGCTCGCTCAATCTTTGCTTTTCCATGTAACGAACGATGTTATGGTTACGGAAGATTGGAACTGCCCATAAGGTACCGGTCGCACTCACGGGCTGCCTCCCGGCCTTCATTGATCGCCCATACAATAAGGCTTTGTCCCCTGCGCGCATCTCCGGCAGCAAAAACCTTTACCATGCTGGTCCTGAAATCACCATACTCAGCCTTGATATTCGACCGCTCTCCCTGCTCGACCTTCAACTGTTGTAATAACCCCTCTTCCGGCCCTAAAAATCCCATTGCAAGCAGAACCATATCCGCCTCGATGACCTCTTCCGTTCCGAAAACCGGCTCCGGGATCCAGCGTTCTTCCTTCTTCACCCATTCAACCCGGCATATTTCAACCCCTGTCAGGCGGCCGTTGCCGTCACCAAGCAGCTTCTGGGTCATAATACTGTAACGGCGCGGATCTTCTCCCTGGAGGGCTGCGGCTTCCTCCTGACCGTAATCAACGTTGTAAGTTTTGGGCCATTCGGGCCACGGATTGTCCGGACGGCGTTCCACCGGAGGTTTCGGCATGATCTCCAGCTGCACGACACTTTTGCAACCCTGCCGGATTGACGTGGCGACACAGTCCGTTCCCGTATCTCCCCCTCCTATCACCACGACCGCCTTGTCTTTTGCATCGATCTTCGGTTTATCGCCGTTGAGAACGGCTTTGGTGCTCGCCCGCAGAAAATCCATCGCGAAATATACGCCCTTGTTGTGCCTTCCTTCCACCTCGAGATCCCTGGGCTTTGTCGCGCCGGTGCAGAGAACAACCGCGTCGAACTCTTCAAGCAGCTTTTCAGCGGGATAGTCTTTCCCCACTTCGGTATTGACTACAAACTTTATCCCTTCGTTTTCCATCAGCTCGATGCGCCGCTGCACCACTGCCTTTTTGTCGAGCTTCATATTCGGAATCCCGTACATGAGCAGGCCCCCTATCCGGTCGTCCCGTTCAAAGACGGTGACGGTATGGCCGGCCTTGTTCAGCTGATCGGCGCAGGAAAGTCCTGCCGGCCCTGAACCGACGATCGCAACCCGTTTTCCTGTGCGGTGCAGGATCTCAAGAGGTTTGACCCAACCCTCTTCGAATGCGTGCTCGATTATGGAACACTCGATATTCTTGATGGTTACCGGCGGTTCGATAATACCCAGCACACAGGACCCTTCACATGGTGCAGGGCAGACCCGTCCGGTGAATTCAGGGAAATTGTTGGTTTTCATAAGGCGCTCATAGGCCTCAAACCAGAATCCTCTGTAGACGTGATCATTCCATTCCGGTATCAGGTTATGGATGGGACATCCCGAAGTCATGCCGCTGAGCATTATCCCGGTGTGGCAGTAAGGCGTGCCGCAATCCATGCAGCGTGCCCCCTGCTCACGCAAGGCTTCTTCCGGCATCTCCTTGTGGAACTCTTTCCAGTCCTTTATACGCTTGAGCGGGGGCCTGTCCTCCGGAACGGCCCTTTCATGCTCCAAAAAACCTTTAACTTTGCCCATATACTTCTTTTTCTTTTATGCAATGACGCGTCATTGCTTCCTGCCTCAGTTTCCGGAAACGCGTGCAGGATCGTGAATATTTTTTTCGAATGCCGCCATTACCGCCTCATCGCCGGTCATCCCTTCCATCATGACGCTCTGCATGGCTTCCATTGCGCGCTTGTAATCATGAGGATACACCTTGACGAAACGTGTCTTCGCGTCCTGCCACCCGTCAAGCATCCGGGATGCAAGAGTGCTTTCCGTATACGCGACATGACGCTCGATCATGGAGCGAAGCTTTGCAAACTCATCGTCATCTTCGATCCCGTAAAGCCCGACCATATCAAGGTTGCACCGGTTGCTGAATGTGCCGTCAGCATCATAGACATACGCAACCCCGCCCGACATGCCTGCAGCGAAATTCCTGCCTGTCGAGCCGAGGATAACCACCGTCCCGCCGGTCATGTATTCGCAACAATGGTCGCCGACAGCCTCTACCACTGCCTCGAGCCCGCTGTTTCGAACACAGAAACGCTCACCCGCCATGCCGCGTATGTAGGCTTCGCCCGATATTGCACCATAGAAGGCAACGTTGCCGATAATAATATTCTCTTCAGGGGTGAACGTGGACTGTTTGGGCGGATAGGCAATAATTCTCCCTCCCGAAAGCCCTTTACCGATGTAGTCGTTTGCGTCACCTTCAAGCTCGAGGGTCATCCCTCCGGGGATAAACGCCCCAAAGCTCTGTCCGGCGGAGCCGTAGAACTTGATATGAATCGTATCGTCCGGCAGCCCCTCCCCTCCGTGAGCTTTGGTTACTTCGTTGCCGACAATGGTTCCGACAACCCGATCCGTATTATGTATCGGCAATGTGGTATTGACCTTTTCTTTCCTTTTGATCGCCGGATCACAGATTTTGAGAAGGGTTTTCATATCGAGGGCTTCGTCTATTCCATGATCCTGTTCACAGGTTCGATAGAGGCTTTCCCCCTCTTCTCCGGATTCAGCCTTGTACAATATTTTGGAAAGGTCGATTCCCTCGGCCTTCCAGTGCCTTATCGCTTTCTTCATTTCCAGCTTGTCGGTACGGCCAACCAGCTCATTCAGGGTGTGGACTCCCAATTCCGCCATATACTCGCGAATCCCCCGGGCAAGAAAGATCATGAAGTTCTCCACATGCTCCGGTTTACCGGTAAAGTTCTTCCTGAGTTCGGGATTCTGGGTAGCGATCCCTACCGGGCAGGAGTCATCCTGACAAGCACGCATCATGATACAGCCCATGACAACCAGAGCCGTTGTTGCAAAGCCGAACTCCTCGGCACCGAGTAATGCGGCTATGACAACATCCCGTGCGGTCTTCATCTGACCATCGGCCTCGACGATAATCCGGCTTCTCAGATTGTTCAGCACAAGGGTCTGGTGTGTTTCGGCAAGTCCGAGTTCCCACGGCATTCCCGCATGCATGATACTGGAAACCGGCGATGCACCCGTACCCCCGTCATGTCCGCTGATAAGCACGACATCGGCATGAGCCTTTGCCACACCCGCCGCAATGGTTCCAACCCCGACCGAAGACACAAGTTTAACATTGATACGGGCATCGCGGTTTGCGTTTTTAAGATCGTGAATCAACTGCGCGAGATCCTCGATCGAGTAGATATCGTGATGAGGCGGCGGCGAAATCAAACCGACTCCCGGCGTGGAATGGCGAGTGTCGGCAATCCATGGATACACCTTGGTCCCCGGCAACTGCCCGCCTTCTCCGGGTTTCGCCCCCTGTGCCATCTTGATCTGGATTTCCCTGGCGTTGGTCAGATACTCGCTGGTAACCCCGAATCTCCCTGACGCAACCTGCTTGATTGCGGACATTCTTGAATCGCCGTTCTCATCTTCAACGAAGCGCCCGGTATCCTCGCCGCCTTCACCGGTGTTACTCTTGCCGCCGAGACGGTTCATGGCAATCGCCAATGTTTCATGAGCCTCCTTGCTGATGGAACCGTAGGACATCGCCCCTGTTTTGAACCGTTTGACAATCTCCTCGACCGGCTCAACCTCTTCAAGGGGAACGGTTTTTTTCCCGAGCTTGATATCCATGAGGCCCCGAAGCGTAAATAACTCAGTGCTCTGTTCGTCGATAAGACGCTCATAGCGTTTAAACATCTCGTAATCGCCGGTACGGCAAGCATACTGGAGTATATGGATTGCTTCCGGGCTGAGAAGGTGCCCTTCCCCGTCATAACGCCATTTTCTTTCGCCGCCGCTCTCCAGGCCGCGATCAACATCGTTTCCCGATACCGGAAACGCCGCGTCATGACGTTTACTGACCTCTTCTGCAATCACATCGATGCCTACACCCTCGATACGGGAAGATGTTCTGGGAAAATATGAGTCGACAAGCTTCGAGTTAAGCCCGACAGCCTCGAAAATCTGAGCCCCGTTGTAACTTTGAATTGTGGAAATACCCATCTTGGCCATTGTTTTAACCACACCCTTGATAATGGCCTTGATATAGTTCTTCCTTGCAGCGGCGGCATCCAGACCGGAGATCTGTCCTTTCTGAACAAGCTCACCAATCGATTCAAGCGCAAGGTAGGGATTGATCGCTTCGACGCCGTAGCCTATGAGCACCGCAAAATGATGCACGGTCCTCGGTTCTGCGGACTCAAGTATCAAACCTGCTCTTGTACGGAGCCCCGCATTGATAAGAAAGTGGTGCAGTCCCGATGAAGCCAGCAGCGCCGGGATAGGAGCCTGATTACTGCCGATCTTCTGTCTGTCGGAAAGAATGATGAGATTGACACCCCGGTTGATTTCCTGCTCGGCAGTCCGGCAGACATCCTGCATGACCGCGTCAATACCTTTGCCCCCTTCCTGGACATTGTAGACAATCGGGATAGTTATTGCTTTAAAACCAGGCCTGTCGATGTTTCGTATCTTTCCCATCTCCTCATCGGTGAGAACAGGCCGTTTTATTTTCAGCCTCTGGCAGTTCGACTCGCATGGATCCAGAAGATTTCCTTCGGCGCCAAGCATCATCATCGTAGAGGTAATGATCTCTTCGCGGATGGAATCAATCGGCGGATTGGTCACCTGGGCAAAAAGCTGCTTGAAGTAGTTGTACAGCGGTTTCGGCTTGCTGGAAAGCGCTGCAAGCGGCACATCGTGCCCCATGGACCCTACTTTTTCAACCCCGTTCAGGGCCATAGGCATAAGGTGGAGGGCGATATCCTCCTCGGTATAGCCGAACAATTTTTGACGGGTTACAAGCTCCTGCGTAGAATCGGGTTCATTGTCGACCGTTTTCTCCGAAAGAGATTCAAGCTCGACAAGATGATTCCGCAGCCATTTTCCATACGGCTTCTCCCGGGCAATCGTTTCCTTTATCTCCTCATCCGAGATGATGCGGCCCTGTACTGTATCGACAAGGAACATCCTCCCCGGCTGCAGACGGTCCTTCCTGAGGATCCGTTCGGGTTCGATATCCAGAACCCCGGCTTCGGAGGCCATCACAACCAGGTCGTCCTTGGTTATATAGTATCTTGACGGCCTGAGCCCGTTGCGGTCAAGAATAGCGCCGATTTGTACACCGTCGGTAAACGCTACGGATGCCGGACCGTCCCAGGGTTCCATCAGGCAGCTGTGATATTCATAGAAAGCCCTCTTTTCTTCAGGCATATCGTTGCTGCCGTCCCACGGTTCGGGGATCAGCATCATTGCGGCGTGTGCAAGAGAGCGGCCACTCAGGGCAAGCAGCTCAAAAACATTATCGAGTATTGCCGAATCACTGCCGTCTTCCATGATAACCGGCTTGATATGCTCGAGACCGCTGCCGAACAGCTTCGATTCGAACATCTTTTCCCTGGCTTTCATCCAGTTGATGTTACCCCTCAAGGTATTGATCTCACCGTTGTGGCTCAGGAAACGGTACGGATGTGCACGGTCCCAGCTTGGGAAAGTGTTGGTACTGAACCTCGAATGCACCATGGCAATGGCGCTCTCCATATCAGGATCGGTAAGCTCGGGATAAAACAGCGATACCTGCTCGGGCAGCAGCATACCCTTGTAAACAATCGTGCGGTGAGACAGGCTGCTGATATAAAAGTAGTTGCTTCCGAGAAGTCCCGCAGTATACTTTACCCTTTTGGTAATCCGGCGACGGATCACATAAAGCTTTCTTCCAAACTCCTCATCGGATACCGTCTCTTTCCCCTTTCCGACAAAAAACATTTTGACCACCGGTTCCTGGGCCTTTGCGGTTTTCCCCAGAGAATCATTGACGGTGGGCACCTTTCTCAAACCGAGAAACCTCTGGCCCTCGGCCTGCACCATCTGACGGCAGATATCCTCTATAGCTCTGCGCTGTGATATGTCAGGCGGCATGTAAGCCATTCCGACCGCATAATCGCCTTTCGGAGGCAGCTCTATATCTCTTTCATCACAGACCTTTCTCAGAAACCTGTCCGGGATCTGGATGAGAATACCCGAACCGTCACCCGTGTTTTTCTCACATCCGCAAGCACCCCGGTGTTTCATGCTTTCCAGCACTTTCAGTCCCTGCTGTACTATTTCATGAGAACGGATACCTTTTATGTTGGCGACAAAACCCACGCCACAGGAATCATGCTCGAACTGTGGGTCATAGAGCCCTGCTGCT
Organism: Chlorobium sp.; assembly: GCA_028278005.1. GTDB lineage: Bacteria > Bacteroidota > Chlorobiia > Chlorobiales > Chlorobiaceae > Prosthecochloris. The sequence continues at coordinate 8,387 of JANQFD010000039.1, forward strand.
TGCATTGCTTTCATATTTCCAAGTACTTCTAATTGAAACCTCTATTGATTTATCGGCGGGCAATCCCCCCTTGTATGTATGAGAACATAGTTGCCTCGTTGTCTGTTTATTGTGCAGCAACAAAGCGTCTTCAAATATGAAGTGGAGAATATAACCTATTTGAAAGAATATTCCCGAACCGCTTACGCTATCAGGCCTTACCCTGGTTAGCCACTGCATTGATTGCCTTCTGCAACGCTTCCTGATCACCGAGGTAGTAGCTTTTCAGCGGTTTCAGATTGTCGTCCAGTTCATAGACAAGCGGCACGCCCGTAGGAATATTCAATCCCACAATATCCTCATCTGAGATATTATCGAGGTATTTAACCAAAGCACGAAGCGAATTGCCGTGAGCGGCTATGATGACCTTCTTGCCGGCCTGTATGTCCGGTGCAATCTGTTCATGCCATAACGGAAGAAAACGGGAAACGGTATCTTTCAGGCATTCGGTCAAAGGAACTTCTTGCGGATCGAGCGAGGCGTACCGGGGATCATTGCCCGGGTAGCGAGAATCTGTTTTTTCGAGAGGCGGAGGCGGTGTATCATAGCTCCTGCGCCAGACAAGCACCTGCTCTTCTCCATGCTGCTGAGCGGTTTCGGCCTTGTTGAGACCCTGAAGCGCTCCGTAATGACGTTCGTTCAGCCTCCAGTCCTTGATAACGGGCAGCCACATCTGATCCATCACATCAAGAACGTTCCATAATGTTCGAATCGCCCGTTTCAATACCGAGGTGTAGGCCACGTCAAAGACAAAACCTTCCTGTTTCAGCAGTTCACCGGCGCTTTTGGATTCAATTTGGCCTTTTTCGCTCAAGTCGATATCGTACCAGCCGGTGAAACGGTTTTCCCTGTTCCACTGACTCTCCCCGTGCCGCAGCAATACCAGTTTTATCATGAAACCATTCTCCTTCTAAGACCATTGATTGTCAATAAACAAAGGACTCTCCAACCCAATTTTCCAAAGTCGTGTCAATGTAATAATCTTCCATACTATTCTCAAACATTCTACAACCATACCCCAAAACGAAGAGGAAATATCTATTCCGGATGGACAAAAAGCCTTTATTTATCGGAAGAGCGTATGGTTTTATATGATGAAATATGATATCTTTTGTTCTTTTGGCTCTACAGGACCAGTTTTTTTATTTCAGTATTACATGACCGACACCGGCCAAAGATTCTGTCAACACAATATGAAGGTAGATAATTTCAGACTTCAACTCGGCGACAAGGAGTATATCCCGATCATAATAGGCGGCATGGGCGTAAACATATCCACAACCGAGCTTGCTCTCGCCGCTGAAAACCTGGGGGGCATCGGTCATATCTCCGACGCAGAAGTCTGCTATGTCTGCGACCAGTTGTTCAGCACCTCATACACAACACGGAAAAGGAAAAAGTACAGCTACAACGCAAACAATCCCGACAAGTCTGATGTGTATTTCGATCTCGAAGATATTTTCGAAGCACAGAAAACCTACGTGGAGCACACCGTATCGCAAAAAAGCGGCAACGGTGCAATTTTCATGAACTGCATGGAAAAATTGACCATGCGGGATGCTTCCGAAACATTACGGGCAAGACTTTCTGCAGCGATGGACGCGGGTATCGACGGACTTACGCTTGCAGCCGGGCTCAACCTTCGCACACTGGATCTTATCAAGGACCACCCGAGATTCCATCATGTCAAAATCGGGATTATTATCTCCTCTTTACGGGCACTCAACATATTCCTGAAACGTGCCGTCAGACTGCAGCGCATCCCCGACTATATCATTGTAGAAGGCCCTCTGGCCGGCGGTCATCTCGGCTTCAGTCCTGACGACTGGCAAACCTACGATCTGAAAACAATCGTCAGTGAAGTAATTGCGTTTCTCAAAAAGGAAGAACTGAACATTCCGGTTATACCCGCAGGCGGTATTTTTACGGGTTCCGATGCCGTTGAATTTTTAAAGACCGGCTCATCGGCTGTCCAGGTAGCGACACGGTTCACAATTACAAAAGAATCAGGACTTCCCGACGAGGTCAAGCAGCATTATATCAATGCCGAGCATGAAGAAATCGTGGTCAACACTGTTTCTCCCACCGGCTATCCGATGAGAATGCTCAGGAAATCCCCGGTGCTGAACTATTCGATCCGGCCCAACTGCGAAGGATTCGGCTATCTGCTCGACAACAAAGGCAAGTGCGGTTATATCGATGCATACTACAAGGCTCTCGAATCACGTAAAGAGGGCGAACCAATGAGAATTACCGATCAAACATGCCTCTGTATCGGAATGGCAAAATATGATTGCTGGACATGCGGCGATACCACCTGGCGCCTCAAAGAAACCACGAACAGAATGCATGACGGAAGCTGGCAGCTGCCTTCAGCTGAAGACATATTCAACGATTACCGGTTCAGCGAGGACCACACGATTAAAAAACCCGCTCCTGTCGAAAAAGTCAACAGCTGACTGTTCGGCAATATTGCCGGACAATCCAAAAGCAAAAAGGCATTTTTTTCACTCCTTCACGTCCCGTACCTCTTTTCTCCGGCGTCGGAATCGGGAATCGACATCCTTACATTGCCCGCTGCCAACTGTTGACTGCCGACTGATTTCCCCTTTCTCTGCCTTCCGGCTTCTCGGGCACAGGGCACGGAGCACTCTCTCCCCCAATGCAGGTTATTTAAAAAAGAACAGTTACATTGAAACAATGTAGGATGACTTTTCAACCTGTTCGTTATGAAAAGAAAACTGAAATGGCTTCTTGCGACGGCACTGTTATTTACCTGCCTGCTGCTGCTGATATTTCTTTTCAACCAGCTTTATTTTTTCGCTGAACTTGTCTCCGGCCTGCACCCCATTGCAGGGTATATCGTCCTTGCGTCAGGCATTGGGCTGTTCACTGTCCTTTTGCTCTCTGCCGTAGCATGCTGGCACTCCCCCAGAAGACCGGTCTTTCCGGAAAACGAAGCATCTCCATCCTATGACGCATATATACGGCATCTCGGTAAAATCCAGCCCGCTCACCCCAAACATCCCGAACCGGAGCCGGCAAGCAGGGATGAGAGGTGGCTTAAAACCAACCATAAACTGCTTGAAGTCGATGCCCTGAACGTCACAAAAGAACTGGGAGTAAAAAACTTTTTTATCGGCGCCTTCGCCCAGAACACATCCTACGGTACGACAACTTCGTTGACGAACAACCTGAAACTGGTATGGAGAATCTACAAACTTCACCGCCGCCGGCATTATGGCCGGGACCTGCTCGATTTGTACCGATTCACGCATGAATCCCTTCCTCTCTCGGATTTCAACAAGGAGGAACTCCCCTCACATATCAAACCGATCATTCAGTCTTCTTTCAGCAATACACTCGCCACCCTTCTTCCCGGCGGCAACCTGTTAACCCCGTTTTTCCTCAACTTTTTCCTTGCCGGGTCTACGAACACGTACCTCACCTGCCTGACAGGTATAATCAGCACCCATTACTGCCAGTCTCTTTCCGCGGAAGACAAGGCGGAGATTGTCCGCCAGAGCAAGCTCGAAGCGTCATTCATGCTGAAAGAAATTGTGAAAGAGTGTAATCCGATACTCTCCCAGACCATCAGCAGTGCAGTTAAAAAAGCCGGCATTGAAAGTCTCGACAGCGTTCAAACCTCTTCTTCCGGGGGAAGCATTGCACAGGACATTGTTTCACATCTTGCACAATCGCTTAAAAACATCATACGCGAGAACGTCGAGTCGGAGAAGGAGAAATAACAGTCGGCAGTTGATGCGAAAGATACTGCCTACTGAGAACTGTAAACTGAAGACTGAGAACTGATCGCTGCCTACTGATCTCTCAGTCCCCTGAAAAACTCCTCGAGCAGGCTCCGGGCCTTGTGTTCAAGAATACCTCCGTAGACTTCGGGCCGGTGGTTCAGGCTGTTTGAGGCAGTTATGTTCATCACGGTCCCGCATGCCCCCATTTTGGGATCATACGCGCCGAACACAACCCGTCCCACTTTCGCATTGACAATCGCTCCCGCACACATCGGACAAGGCTCAAGGGTCACGGCCAGCGTGCAGTCGTTCAGGTATTTGGCCCCGAGGGTCGCCATCGCCGCCGTCAATGCTATCATTTCGGCATGTGCGGTTGCGTCTGTAAGTTCCTCGACCTGATTGTACCCTCTGCCGACAACATGCCCGCTCGAGTCGAAAACCACCGCACCGACAGGCACCTCTTTTTTCTCATATGCCTTGATCGCTTCGCGAAAAGCAAGTTCCATGTACTGCGAGAGGTCCATAACGAAAAACGTTTACACTTCCTGAACTGATCGTCCCGGCAAGTCGGGACGCTCAGTTGTAGTAAGATTATTAAAAACGGTCTTTATTGGTACAATATCGCGCATCCTGATGAACGGAGGATTTTATCTAACCGTCATTTTTTGCTATAATAAGCTTTTTGTTTGTCACTTTCATAAGGGCACCTCTGTTCCGTTGCAGCGCACCTTGATTACTTTGTTGTCCCGGCTTGTCGGGACAAACTCCGGTTTTTGAAATTTTCCCGATTGCGTCGGGGTCCCGTTCGTCTTGCACTCAAGGCACTCGTGACAATCTATAGAGGAAGCCATGAGAAACCGTCATTTTTTTGTGCCACTATTAACCAACATGCAATACCATGAATATTCACGAATATCAGGGCAAGGATATACTTCGCAAGTTCGGTGTTTCCGTTCCGAAAGGCATCGTTGCGTTTTCCGCCGATGAGGCCCGCCAGGCTGCCGAGCAGCTTTTTGAAGAGCAGGAAAGTAACGTTGTCGTTGTAAAAGCCCAGATTCATGCCGGTGGCAGAGGAAAGGCCGGCGGGGTCAAACTGGCCAAATCTCCTGAGGAGGCACATGAAATTTCGCGCCAGATACTCGGTGCGACGCTTGTAACCCATCAGACAGGCCCTGAAGGCAAAGAGGTCAAACGCCTGCTGGTTGAAGAAGGCATGAATATCGAAAAGGAGTTCTATGTCGGCATAACCCTCGACCGGGCGACATCGAACAACGTTCTGATGGTCTCGACCGAAGGCGGCATGGAAATCGAAAAGGTGGCCGAAGAGACACCGGAAAAACTGCTTAAAATCCAGATTCATCCCCTCCATGGCATCCAGGGTTATCAGGCCCGTCAGGCGGCATTTTTCCTCGGACTTGAAGGGGATAAATTCAAGAACGCCGTGAAGTTCATCGCCGCACTGTATAAAGCCTATGTATCGGTTGACGCATCTCTTGCCGAGATTAATCCTCTGGTGATAACCAAGGAAGGGCGTGTTCTTGCTCTTGACGCAAAAATCAACTTCGACTCGAATGCCCTCTTCCGCCATAAGGATTTCCTTGAACTCAGGGACATAAGCGAAGAGGACCCGTTTGAAGTGGAAGCCTCCAAATCAAACCTCAATTATGTCCGGCTCGACGGCAATGTCGGGTGTATGGTTAACGGCGCCGGTCTGGCAATGGCAACGATGGATATGATTCAGCTTGCCGGGGGCAAACCGGCCAACTTCCTCGATGTAGGCGGAGGCGCAAGCCCTGAAACCGTTGAGGAAGGCTTTAAAATCATCATGAGCGACAAGAACGTCAAAGCAATTCTTGTGAACATCTTCGGGGGTATCGTACGCTGTGACCGGGTCGCAGGCGGTGTCATCGAAGCCGCGAAAAAGGTTGACCTGAGCTTGCCGGTTATCGTACGGCTTGAAGGAACCAACGCCGAAGTCGCCCAGAAAATGCTCGATGACTCAGGGCTCAATCTTATCGCCGCAAACGGACTGCGGGACGCTGCACAAAAAGTCAACGAAGCGCTTGCAGGGTGATTCCTGCTTCTCCATCAATACTGACACATGACCCTTTCTGAACCGGAAAGGGTTTTGTGTTTAAGGCTTGTTTAAGGCTGAAAAAAAGGGGGGCATATAACCAGAAAAGGAGACGCTTTCACGTCTCCTTCACCGGGTTCAACAACAAACCAGAGAAAACCAGAAAACATGGATCAAAGTATCTGAACACATATCAACACATGCTTAACGTTATCATCCAAACATCGATCTGTTGTCAAACAGTTCAAGCAGCAACACTAACCTAACTGGATAGTAAAAGTACTTGTTCCTACTCAAGCACCTTCAATAGATAGGACGACCTATTTTCCTTTTTCTTGCGCTCTTTTAAAAAAAATATTTTAACCTTTTATTTTTCTTGTCTAATCCACCCGAACAACCGATGAACATAGGAGAGATGCCCGAAGAAAATGACGCCCGTATCGAGAAAGGCATTTGCAGCTCCTGCGGTCTCTGCTCGGTCAAGGATTGGCCGATGCAGGAAAGCCTGCAAAGCTGTGTCTTTAAAAACGGATGGCTGGGCAAAAGAGAGAAGGCCCTGTTCGGCAGGGAGAGAAAACCGGATAATCCGGAAGAAATGCGTTTCGGCATTGCTCTCGAGCGGTTTACCGCACAGCTCAACCATCCGCTGCCTGATGCCCAATGGAGCGGAATCGTTACCACCATAGCCCGCAAGGCTTTTGAAAGCGGGCTTGTAGATGGAGTAGCTACACTGCACCGCAGCGAGGGTAGCCGTTTTTTTTCAAAACCGGTCCTTGCAATGTCTACCGAAGAGATCGACGCATCCAGAGGCAACAAACCGGTACTCTCTCCGGTCCTCAGATCTTTGCAGACCGCGGCAAGAAAAAAGCTCAAAACAGTACTTGTTATCGGAGCAGCCTGCCACATTCATATTCTCAGGGATTTTAAGGATCGGTTTCCCTACCTGCAGGACATGGAAATCTATACCGTGGGCATTCCATGCGTCGACAATGTTCATAGAGACAAATTCCACTGGATTCTTGAGAGAATGTCGAAATCACCCGGCACAGCCTGCCATATGGAATTCATGCAGGATTTTCGTATCCACATCAAGCATACAAATGGCAGGACCGAAAAAATCCCTTTTTTCTCGCTCCCGCAAGAACTTTCGAATCCGGACATATTTCCCGTTGCATGCATGGGATGCTTCGATTACCTCAACAGCCTGTCGGATATTACCGTCGGTTATCTTGCCGCCAGACTGCTTCCTGATCAGAACCGGCAATGGTTGATTGTAAGAACGGATAAAGGGAAAAAACTGCTCGATCTGATAAACGGTCAGCTCGAACGCCATGCTGAAGAAGGAATATGGGATTGCAGAAAGTACGTCCTGCAAAATGCCGAGCGGGTTATTGCAGATATGAAGAACACGAATGCCTTGTACTCCCCGGACAGAAAAATACCGCTCTGGCTTGGGCACGCACTCTCGTGGATGCTCAGCAGGACCGGCCCGAAAGGCATCGGTTTTGCCCATTACTCGGTTGATTTCCACCTGATCAGACATTACTACTATATCAAATACCGGTACCCGGAACAGCTCCCGGTACTTGTTCCCCGTCATGTTCGCTCAATTCTTCAGGAGTATAATCTGCCGCTGTAAACCCTTGTATATGATCAGGAAAACAAATCCCGTTTTCTGAACGGAGCCGCGAGCATTCTGAGAAACATTTTCCGCCTTGTCAGCCACCTGATGTGCCGGTTTCCATCACCTCCTGCAAGCATTTTGTCACAGAGAAATCCGGTCACGGTCTCTACGTCATCGGCCATGATATTGTAAAACTTCCTTTTCTTCCTTGATTCGGCCGAATCGTCGCAGACGGTTTCGCGAAGAAGATCGGTAACAACCATTCCCGGACTCAGGCTGCCGATCAAAACCGGAGAATCCCCCGCTTCATTGGCGAAAGCCAGGGTAAAGTAGCGCAACGCATTTTTCGTCGTCCCGTATACCGACAGACCATCCAGCATAAACCCGTCACTGCCGAGCCCTTCCATGTTGTATATCTTGCCGCCGCCCCGCTCACGCATCGCAAGATAAGCCACTACGGTACCATGTATAGCCCCGAGTATGTTACTGTCAAGCACCTCATCTATCTCCCCCGGTTCCAGCTCCCAGACTTTTCGGGTTCTATGCGCTATGCCGGCATTGTTTATCCAGATGTCAACTCCGCCGAAATTCGCCACTGCGGTTTCCAGCAGGGTCTCAACATCCGCCCGTCTCCTGACATCGGCAGTAACCGCTTTCACCCTCCCGTCAAAACGGACGAGTTCTTCCAGGGCACTTTCAACCCCCCGTTCAGTTTTTCCGTTGATGGTTACAAGGCAGTCCCTTTCCAGGAACCTCTTTGCGAGCCCGAGACCGATCCCCCTGGTTCCGCCTGTAATAACTACGGATTTCATCGTCTGTACGTTTCAATGGTTGTTGCTGCAATTAAGATATTTTTTTAGCAACTCCCCAATTATCGCTGTAACTTGCTTCATGATTGAGCGCATTGCGTATACTGCAGATATAAAAGGCGGTGTCATTGTAATCTCTCTTTTCTCAAACGCTTTCAGACCTGTTTGTTTATTCTCCCGGCATTACCATAACGATGCATCTGATGACGTCAC
>JANQFD010000097.1 GCA_028278005.1 Chlorobium sp.
CAGGAATGCGGAAAAGAAGAATATGAAGGCTTCTCGGTCGACCGGGGAAAAGGGATCAGATTCGAGAGAGAGAAATGCGTCGACTGCGGCATTTGCGTAAGGACGCTTGAAGAATCCGGAAAAGAGGGAGAGGGAACCATGCTGCTTCTGGTCGAACGCTGCCCGACAGGAGCGTTAAGCCGTTGAAATCAGGGTGGATGTCGATCACTCAGAGCCTGGAAACATCAAAATCTTTCGCAGCGAATTTTCTCACGGTTGGGTTGAACGCCTTCGTTCCTACTATGACACTGTCACCTGCCTGAAGATCCTCTTTCTCGTCTGAATCAATAACAACCTCGACAAGGTTATTGCCGATCGCAACAACCGCTATATACACCGCATCGACGGCCCGTATTTCGAGTATCTCTCCCTTGAACGCAAATTTCTGGGTGGTCTCTCTTTCGACAAACAGCTTACGCGGAGAGGCGTCGGCTGCGATCCTTCCTTTTTCAAACAGGAGGACACGGTCACACAACCTGTACATTTCGCTTGAATCGTGTGTCACGAGCAGTATGGTCACTCCGAGATCACGGTTTATTTCAAGCAGTTTATCCTGCAGCAGAACCTTCATACGCTCATCGAGCGCCGAAAGGGGTTCATCGAGCAGGAGAATCCGTGGCTGCTGCATCAGTGCGCGGGCAAGAGCCACCCTCTGTTTTTGTCCTCCCGAAAGGTTTGCCGGTCTGGCATGTCTCAGCTGCCGGAGACCGACCATTTGCAGAAGCTTTTCCGCCATATCCCTGTCCCGGGATGCATAGAGCAGATTTCCCAGAACGGACATGTGAGGAAAGAGGGCATACCCCTGAAACACCACCCCGGCTTTCCGCTGCTGCGGCTTCATGTTCACCTGGGGCGTCTTTCCGATCTCTCCCCGGAACCAGGTCTCTCCATCCACTTCAAGCGATCCGCCGTCAGGGGAGGTAAGCCCTGAAAGCATTCTTAAAAACGTGGTCTTCCCGCTTCCGGATGGTCCTGCAATGGCAGTAATCCCCCCGCCGGCGATCTCTACCTCCGTTTCAAGCATGAAGGCACCGTCTGCGCCTTCAAGTTTTTTTTTCAACGATGCAAAAACCATGTTCATCAACCCGGGATCTTGTAACGGTGATTAAGCAGGTAAACCGTCATGAGAACGGCAAAACTGAACGCGATCAGAATAGCCGCATAGATATGAGCGGTCCCGTATTCCATCCGTTCCACCAGCTCATAGATCGCGATGGAAGCAACCCTTGTTTCCCCCTGTATGCTGCCTCCAACCATAAGTACAACCCCGAATTCCCCTACCGTATGGGCAAACGTTATGATCAGACCGGTGAGCATCGATGGTTTGATATTCGGCAATATAACATGCAGCAGCGTCTGCAGTTTCGACTTACCGAGAGTGTAGGAAGCCTCCAGAAGTTTTACCGGCACCTGCTCCATCCCGGCCTGAAGAGGCTGCAGCATAAACGGAAAAGAGTAGATACAGGAAGCGATAAGGATGCCTTCAAACGTAAATACCAGATCGATATGCAAACGCTCCCCAAAAAACATGCCCAGGGGGGATCTTCCCGAAAGCAAAACCAGCAGATAAAAACCGAGAACTGTAGGGGGGAGCACAATAGGCATACTGATACATGCCTCAACAAAAGGCTTGAATACCGACCTTGTCTGCGACAATTTCCAGGCCAAGGGCAGAGAAACGGCGAACAGAATCACCGTCGTTATTGCTGCAAGCCGGAAGGAAAGCAGAAACGGCTCTATGTCAAACCCCTCGCTCATGATACATCGGTTTTTGCAAGATAAAGATCGCTTGCTTTCATAAGTGCGGTCACAGAGTCGCCTACAGCAAGACGCATCCTCTTGACCGCTTCGACTGTTGTAAGCGCATAAAACGCGCCGACACTGCTTTCAAGAAGCATGTCGACAAGAATTTTTCCCGACTGCATCTCCAGAACGGTTGCCTGCACCCGGTTTGCAATACTTATTTCACCCGATATCTCTTTGGCAAGGGCTACGTGAGCCGGTTTGAAACGGATTTCAACCGGCGCTCCAACGGTATAGTCGTCTGCAAGTTCGAGCGTTATGACCGTGAAAATCTGGTCTCCTGCAGAAAGCGACAGACGATGCAGGTTTTCACTGGACTCTATTCCGGCTACCGTAGCACGTATCCGGTTCATCGTACCCTGTATCCGTTTTTTTCCATGATCTCTGCAGCCTCTTCTCCCCGCATGAATGTGTAAAAATCCGCAGCGGCAGTATTGGATGAATCGAGCAAAACCATGGCCTGCTGAAGTACCGCAGCATCATAGGAGCTTTCAGGAAACCCGATCCACTGCATATCTGCCTTCTCGAGCTCAATGCCGGCCTCGCCATGGAGCAGCGACGCCGCAATGAATCCCGCATCGGCAGCAGCGGTAGCATGCTGGAACGTCTGGGTTACGGAAACACCATAGACAAATTTGTCCTGAACCTGCTCGAGTACCCCGGCCCTCCGGAGAATCTGCAGCGCTGCCTCGCCGTAGGGAGCAAGTTCGGGCCGGGCAACGGCCACTTTTTCAACCGAATCATCTGTGAGGCTCCCAACCCCCCGCTCACCTTCGATCCTGCGGCGAAAGACCATCACCGGGATACCCTCGGCATAGATTTCAGGTGGTGCGACGGTGAGCGAATCGCTGTACAGTGCCTGTGGATATGCTGTATTGGCCGAAAGAAACAACCCGAAAGGCGCTCCGTTGCGAATCTGTGCCACGAGACTGCCGCTGGAGGCCTTTGTAATTCTTATATCGGCGTTTTCATACTTTTCATATTTCGCCCTGAATGCATCTACCAGCTTTGGAATGACATAACTCAGATTAGCTGCCGCAGCGATTTGCAGCATAGCCTGCTCTGTATCCTGCCGAGGGCGGTCCTGTGCTTTCTTACAGGAAATGATGAGCGGGAACGAGACATGCAGAAGCAGGAAAACAAACAGCAGCTTTCTCTTTTCCATAAGGACAGAACATTGATATTTCTATTTTTTCACCTTTCACAGCTGCTGAATAATTAAATATTTTAAGACTTATATGCAAAAAAATTAAATTATTTAGGTTATCCATCCTATACTATAGCGCTACCCGGGGCTCTCTTCCGGCTTTTTGAAAAAATCCACCCCCTGCCTGAAAGACCGGTCAACCGACTCCTCGATACTCCGGACAGCTTCGGTTATATTACCGCCTGTCCAGTAAAGGTAGGCGATGTAAAGAATGAACACAGCCGCAACGACTATCAGCAGCTTGATGATTTTTTTCAGAAAAAGCAGAAGCACCGCAATCGAAACAATAACGGCTATAACCAGGTAGAGGGGGTTTTCCAGAAGAAGGTTGACAAACTGTTCCATTACACCTCATGCAATTGTTTCAAGCCGGCCAAACGGTACATCCGGCAGAAAAAGTTAAGCGCTGCATCAACCCGTTTCGTCTCGCTCGCGAAAAATGGGCGGGTCGAACCGGCTCTGCGTCTGTCATGTCTGCAGATACTGCAGGATAACCGAAGCAACCTTTTGCGAAGGTGACACCGAACCCAGAGTCTCTTTTGCCGCAAGCAGTTCCTCCCGCATGGTTTCAGCAGCCGCATCATTGCCAAGCAGCGACGATGCCTCGCTGAAAATCCTCTCTGCGTTCGCTTCACCCTGCAGCAGTTCGGGTACGGCACGTTCCTCCGTAATCAGTCCTTTTGCGACAAGATTTGCCAGAGAAATACTGTGCAGCCTGACAAGACGCTTGCCGATAGCGTAATTAAACCACCCGGTTTTATACAGCACAATCATCGGTGTACCGAAACAAAGCGCCTCGAGCGTTGCTGTTCCGGAAGTGACAAGCAGCAAGTCACTGTATCTCATCACCTCATATGCCGGACAGCTTGTTAACGGAATTCCTGCTTCTTTGGCAATGGCTTCATAGATGCCTTCGGCGACATCCGGGGCCTTCCCCAAAAGAAATACCGCATCATGGCTATCCTGAATCTTCCTTGCCGCACGCAGCATCTCAGGAAAGATCATGGTGATTTCCTGCTTCCTGCTTCCGGGAAGCAATCCGATAATCTTCCGGTTTTCATCTATTGCATGCCTGCCGAGGAAATCCGATCTGGCAGGAAGTTGTACTCCGCGTATCTCTTCAGCCACCGGATTACCGGCAAATTCCGCATCAATACCATGCTCGAGGTAAAAATCCACTTCAAAATCGAAGATCACCATGAGATGATCGACATATTTACGGATCTTCCTTACCCGCCCCTCCTTCCAGGCCCATACCTTTGGCGGAATATAGTAGATGACGGGAATACCGAGACGATGCAAAAAACCGGCGAAAACAAGATTCATTCCCGGGTAATCCACCAGCAGTGCTGCATCGGGCCTTTCCCTTGCAACCGCCTGCTTCAGATCACGGATAACCCTGCGCAAAAAAAATCCCTGCTTTACCACCTCGGCAAAGCCCATGACACTCAGTTCTTCCGTTCTGTAAAGCAGGTCTGCACCATGCGCCGATATCCTTCGTCCCCCCGCACCGAAAATCCTGAGGCCGGGGCATTGGGTCTTGAGCACCCGGATCACTTCGGAAGCATGGAGGTCGCCGGAAAGTTCACCCGCAAGAACAAAAAGTTTCTTATCGTGCATATGCTGCCGGAATTGGAACATCAGGGCGCAAAGAGTATCTTTGACCTGAGCCGATCTTTGTCATTCAACCGAACCGGGCGGCTCCCTGAAAAGGCACAAACCCGGGCTGTCACAGAGCAATGACTTTCGGAACCTCTGTAATTTCATCGAGTATCAAAACTTTCAACCAATTATATCAAAATACAGGGAGAATGCAAGTTAAATTCGGCACTGACGGATGGAGAGCGATAATAGCAAAAGACTTCACCTTCGACAATCTGAAGCTTGCGACACTTGCATCCGCTGATTTTTTTCTCGACCATCCGAACTCCGGGAACGGTGTCTGTGTCGGCTATGACACTCGCTTTCTGTCCGCTGAATTTGCCGAGTATGCGGCCCAGATCCTTTCATCGCGGGGCATCCGCGTCTTTCTTTCCGACAGTTTCGTTACATCGCCTGCGGTTTCATTGTATTGCCGGGACCATTCGCTTGCCGGAGGCATTATGATTACCGCGTCTCACAATCCCCCTCTCTACAACGGATTCAAGATAAAAGCATCATATGGCGGTTCAGCGCTTCCGGATACCGTTGCAGAGATCGAGCGGAATCTTGCCCATGCAGACCCCGGCACTGCTGTTGCAGCAAAAGAAAGCCTTATAGAAAAAACCGATATCAAAGACTACTATATCCAGTACGTCAGGAGCCATATAAACCTTGATGCCATCAGGGAATCCGGGGTTACAATAGCTCACAATGCGATGTTTGGAGCAGGCCAGGATATCATCACCCGGATTCTGGACAAATCGATGGTACGCTGCTACCATTGCGCTCTGAATCCGGGCTTCGCCGGAATCAATCCCGAGCCTATGCCCCAATACATAACCGGTTTCATCGATTATTATCGAGATGCCAAAGCCGACGCTGCCATTATTAACGACGGGGACGCGGACCGGGTTGCCATGCTCGATGAAAACGGTGTTTTCGTCGATTCCCACAAGCTGTTTGCGATTATCCTGAAGCACCTGGCGGAAGACAGGGGAAAGACCGGCGAAGTTGCAAAAACGTTCGCCCTGACCGATGTCATTGACAAAATCTGCAAGAAAAACAAACTGCTGCTGCATCACCTGCCGGTAGGCTTCAAGCACGTCAGTAAACTCATGACCACAAACGACATTCTTATCGGCGGGGAAGAATCGGGGGGCATCGGTATCACGTCATACCTGCCGGAAAGAGATGGCGTTTTCATCGGTCTTCTTGTACTTGAAATCATGGCAAAAAAGAACATAACCCTTTCGGGGCTTGTTCAGGAACTCTTTGACGAATACGGCTGCTTTTACTACAACAGGATTGACCTTCACGCCGGCGAGGAGAAAAAACAGGCAATCGTCGCAAGGGCTGCCAAAGGTGATTTCAACACTGTTGCGGGATACCGCGTGAGCGGTTTCAATAATCTTGACGGTTACAAGTACCATTTTGAAGGGGGGTGGCTCCTGATACGTCCATCCGGAACAGAACCTGTTCTGAGGCTCTATTCCGAATCCGACTCGCCTGAAAAAGTTGAAAAAGCCCTGAATTTTGCCGGCGGCCTTGCCTGAAAATCAGGGGCCTGTTTTTTCGAACCCTCGTAAATTATTCAGGTTAGATCGAACGATTGTTTACAAGGTCATTGCAACCGCTCCCTGAACCGGCTGGAAGGTTGCACAGGAACAGTGTCTTCAGAAGGATCTCCAGGAGGAAAAAACATGGTGCAGAGCTCATTGCCTGAAAGAATTGTTATTTTCGACGGTGTATGCAATCTATGCGAGTTCTCGGTTAATTTCATTTACGAAAGGGAT
>JANQFD010000008.1 GCA_028278005.1 Chlorobium sp.
CTTTCGGTCTTCCAGGGCTGGACAGCGAGAATGAATGAGACGAGGAAGGTGATGGCGATCCAGCTCCAGCCGATCCCGATCAGGCTTGCCCAAGAATAGTTGCCGTAAGCGGTAAAAAGCTCCCTGATGAGCTGGTTGAGCAGTATGATGGCAAGGAACAGGGGAAGAACAAGTTTGATGATCCAGTTCCACCATGTGCCGAGCTGTATTTTCGATACCTTGTTGAGATGTTTTCTGATTATATCGAGCTTGAAAAACCATCCTACAACAATGCACTCGAGCAGTCCGGCCACAACCAGCCCGTAGTTGTTGATGAAATGGTCGACAATATCGAGCCAGAACAACCCGCCGTTGGTCGTAAAGATGATCCCGCCGACAAAACCGAGAAAACAGAGCACCGTCGCCAGCATTTTCCGGTTGATGCCGAACTTGTCCTCTGCCCCTGACACAAAAGCCTCTACAATGGATATGGAGGATGAAATCCCGGCTACGGTAAGGCTCAGAAAGAAAAGCATACCGAACAGTGGACCTGCGTCACCAATAAGGGAGATGGCTTTCGGGTAGGCGACAAAGGCAAGACCGATACTCTCCCTGACGACCTCTTCGATAGGCTGGTTCTGTGTAGACGACATGAATCCGAGAATGGCGAACACCCCGAAACCGGAAAGCAGAGAAAATCCGCTGTTGGCGAGTGCGGTAATAACGGCACTGCCGGTCATGTTGGAATTGTATGGCATATAGCTCGCATACGCGATCATGATGCCGAAACCGAGGCTCAGGGTGAAGAATATCTGGCCGTATGCGCTCACCCAAACCATCGGGTCGGCAAGCTTGGCGAAATCCGGATTCAGATATGCCGAAATCCCTATCATCGCCCCTTCGAGATTGACCGACCAGAAAACCAGGATAAGCGTCAACAGTAGAAGCAGGGGCATGAAGATCTTGTTTGCAAGCTCCACACCCCGGCTCACGCCTCTGATGATGATCCCCCATGTTATGAGCCAGACAGCAAGAAGCCCGGCAAGGATAGGCGTCTGAATGCTGCCTATATCTGAAGGGGATGAGCTGAGGCCCAGAAATGATTCGAAGAAGAACGTGTCGGGATTGTCGGACCAGGAAAGGTTGATGGAGTAAAAGATGAAGTCGATGCACCATGCGATCACCACCGAATAATACAGCACGATCCCGAACATGGTAAACAACAGAGGCCACCAGCCGAGCCACTCCCAGGTTTTCCCGATTTTTCTGAATGCAAGCGGGGCACTGCCGATCCGTTCGTGACCGATACCGAATTCAAGTATCAGGAGAGGAATGCCGGCAGTCAAGAGCGCGACGATGTAGGGAATAAGAAAAGCGCCTCCTCCATTCTCATAGGTGAGATAGGAAAATCTCCAGATATTACCGAGCCCCACCGCCGATCCTATCGCGGCAAGAACAAAGCCGGTTCTGGATTTCCATGTGTTTCTGCCGGTATTTTCTGGAGACATGGTTACCTGAATTGAGGATTGTAACGTACCGGTAAATTTACCAAAAGAATAGAGATATCCCCTCCAAGACCGGCGGCTATTGACCCTCTCGACAGGTTGTCGGCTGCCTTGGCGGAATCAGGATCGCCTCTGGAAATGGCAGAAAAGAAACATTTTCCCTTTTCCGTTGGGAGTAACGTGCTGCTCCTTGCGTTGGCGCTGCAGCACAAATTCGTCTCCCAGAAATGCTTCCAGCTCCCCGACGGTATAACGCCTTACCGGAAGCCCGCTGCATCTGGGCGGAGCTTCGGGAGCGTAGGTACCGATAATCAGGTGCCCTCCCGGCTTCAAACCGTTGAACAGGCTTTCCCGGTAACACTGTCTCTCGTCTTCTCTGGTAAAATAATGAAACGCAGCCCGGTCATGCCAGAGTTCATAGTAATGAACCGGTAGATTAACAGAAGCAACATCTCCTTCCTGCCAGGTAACCAGTCGCTTTTTCCTGCCCATCCGCTCCTGGGCGTTTGTTAGCGCTTTGCCGGAAATATCGAGAACGGTTACAGACCGGAAACCTGCTTCTACAAGATCTTCGGCAAAAGTCGATTCACCACCCCCAATATCGATTATCGGGGCATAGTGGGGAATGTAGAGCTGGTCTATCCAGCAGAGCGATGCATGAAGATGAGGCGTGTACCATCCGGGCTTGTCGCAGAGAATCTTCGAGTAAAACTGATCCCAGTGGTGTTTACGGACGATTCCATTATGCATTCAGTTTTCTCCTGTTTCATCGGTTCTCTCAAACCGCCCTGCAATCTTCGCAATTATGCATTCCGGCGGACTCTGACGCATGATGCAGAACTCCCTTTCATCTCTCACCGCTCCGAGATAGGGACAACCGGCGCAAACCTCATGCATGTCTATATACCAGCGTTGGACTTGCTGTTTTTCTATATCAAAAAGCATCTGCCGTTCTTTTCTGAAATCTGTATTGCTTATGTTGACTCACCTAACCGATCGAACAGAGATTCTGACCTATCTCCACCGTATCCGGGATCTCGTCTTCGATCTCCTCCTTCGTTCCAATGCTATACTCCCATACCGGCCACCCAAGTGCAGCTCTCTTTTCATCGAGCATCCGCAGTATATCCTCGGATGTTTTGTAGGGATCCGGATTCCAGTTCATCCCGGCACCGACCATAGTTCGCAGACGATTCCCGACATACTCCATGAAACGGTCGGAAGCAATGGTGTTGTCCTGAACACAGGAGTATGTCTCAATACCCTGCAGCACGAAGGCGTAACGTGCGCCCATGGTTTTTTCCGCAGCTGGATCGGCGGCTACCATGGCAAGCGGCATGGAGGGATTGGGGGTACCTGCGGCATTTGCCGCATAGGCCATGATCTGGCCTGCCCTCGTGCTGTCAGTGCATGCCCCGACATGAAGCACCGGCGGGATATCCTTTGCCTCGACAACCTCGCGCAGCCTTTCGCCGCAGAGTTTGGACGCATCGGGATGAGCGAGACCGGCAAAGAGCAGTCCCATTCCGGAGCAGCCGTGGCATGTAACCAGCACATCATTTTTGATGAGCTGTTTTGCAATGATAATCTGGTTGCGCTCGAACACAGCTCCGCGGATGTTCCCGCAGGAACCGAAGTTCACGATACCCCGGACTCTGCCTGCTTTGAGCAGTTCGGCAAGGCCGTGGATTTTTTTGTCGGGCATGGAGCCGTTGAAAAGCTTCATGACCTCTTCGACCCCGAAACCCATTTCAACCCTGGCCCTTACTTTCGGAACGTAAACCCTTTCCCGCTTACGGTTACTGTAATTACCGATGGCTATGTCGAGAATCTCCTCGGCAAGGTCATAGACTTTATCGAGATTCTTCAGATAGTAGTCGAGTTCGAGCACTACAGCCCCCTCCTTTCTGCCGGAAGGAGAGGTTGTAATAACTTTTGTATGGAACTGCCGGGCGACTGGCATGAGGCCCGGCAATACATCCTGCTGGTCTACAACGATCGCTTCAAATGCACCGGTAGCCAGGGCCATTTCCGCCGAGGATGCCATGGCAACGAGCGGAATCCCGAGATCCCGCTCGATGAATTCTCCACCGGTGCAGCACATCCCGTATAACTTGATGTCTTTCGCACCGGCTTTCTTCACTTTTTCCATGATACGAGGCGTGCCAACTATGTCGCAGACGGCAAACGCCACCATCGGCGCGTGGCCGTTAATCCCGATGTTGATGCAGTCTTCTGTGACGATGCTGCCGAGATTGACGTTTATTCTGGAACGTTGCGGGATGCCGTATACGATATCGGTTGCCAGTGAAGTGGAAATCACCGTTGTGACCGCATAAGCAAGGACGGTACGGAGAAATGCCTGCATGTGGCTTTCGAAATCCGAATCCGTACCGTGACTTGTCAGGTTGTTGGCCTCAAAGCACTCATGATAGGCACTTATGGGAATAATGCCGAGCTTTTCCCAGGTTTCCACCCGCTCTTTGGGCGCAAGAGCTTGCAACGTTTTGTGTTCCACCGGAAGCGCTCGCTGCAGATCATCGATAAACCTGTCGGCGACTTCCGCACAGATTGTTTCTATTTTTTTTCCTTCAGTTTCAAGTCCGAGAAGCTTTGCTACCGCATACCCTTTCTCTTTGCATTTTAGGGGTATCGGGGCGGTACCTTCAGCTGCAGCCTTGAGAGAAATAAAAACCTCACGGGCATGGGCACCATGCGCAGACAGTCCAGCTGCAAGACGTCTTAACGCATTTCCAGCCACTACAAGGTCAACGTCCTTACCGCATATTGTAAGGGGAGTTTTCTCCGTAACCCTGCATGGTCCATAGGAACAAAAGGCACAACATGCTCCCGTGAGGCCGTAACCGCATTGCGGATGCTGTTGAGCAAACCTGTCAAAAGTATTGCAGATGTCATGTTTGCCCATAAAATCAACCATCTCGGCAACCGCCTTGTTTGCGGTATGCCGGACCATCTCTTCTTTACTGTAGTTGAGACGGTGTACCAGCCGGATTCTGTCTTTCAGTGGCATCCCCGGCTTGTATTCCGGTGCATTACGCGAACCGGTCAACTCATCTTCGTATGCATATCTTTTCTTGTCCGCCATAACGATCCCTTTTTACCTGTTCATAACTCTCGTTGCTCATTGCCCGAAGGTTTGTATATGAGAAATGACATTAATGATTTCCTGCTCTGACAAACTGGCCCCCCAAGCCGGCATGTACTTACCCGTTCCGGCGGTATCGGCCGGGATGCCGTCCTGGATAATGTTGTACAGCTTTGCTCCGCTCATTTCCGAAAGCCTTGCAGGTGTTATCGGCCGCACCTGCAGGTTCAACATTCTCGAAACCCTGCCGTCACCAGCCCCGCTCTCACCGTGGCACATGACACACGAGTTCCGGTAGATATCCGCTCCACTGAATTCCGAACCTTCCCCCCTGCTTATGCGTTCATGGCGGTTGAGCACACGGATGTAGGCAATAGCGCTTTCTATCTCGTCGCGTGTCAACTGAAACCCGAAGGGCTTCATATGCATCGATTTACCGTGAGCAATTCCACCCTTGCTGATAAAGTCATACAACTCTCTGTCGGTTTTAGCCTTGAAATAGGTACTGTCGGTGAAATCGGCCGGTACGGCGGAAAGCATGGCGGCATACGGACCGTTGCCGTCCCCTTTCTGACCATGACAGACAAAACAGTAACCGAGGTACAGTTTCAGCCCCCTCAACGGATCCGTCCGACGCACCTCAGTCGTTGCAGCAGGTTTCTCAACCTTTTCGACCGGATCACCGTCCCCGCCGCATGTCTGCACGGCCGGCAGGAACAACAGTAAAAGCATGAAACCTGTCAGATCTTGTAACCTCATAATGATTACGTTTAAATAATAAGGTCGAGTTCCTCATCCTTGAGGGACGAGTAAAGCGCGATAATCTCGTCACGCATCTCGTTAAACTGCCTGTCAGTCCTGCTTATACACTCGTGGCGGGGTCGTGGCAGTTGATTCACCAGAACCTTCTTCAGTCTTCCGGGATTGATATCCATCACGCAGATTCTATCAGACAGAAATATTGCCTCGTCCACATCGTGCGTAACGAAAAGAATGGTTGTCCCGGTCTTCTCCCACACATTGAGAATCTGTATCTGCATTTCCTCCTTGGTCAGGGCATCAAGCGCTTCGAAGGGTTCATCCATGAGCAGTATTTTCGGCTTGTTTGCCAGCGCGCGTGCAATCGCTACCCGCTGGCGCATACCTACCGATATTTCATGTACCTGCTGATGCTCTGTCCCCTCCAGTCCTACGATTGCAAGCTGCTCTTTTGCGATTATGTGCCGTTCGCTTTTCGGGACATGCTTCAGTTCAAGCCCTATCTCAACGTTTTCGAGGACATTTCTCCAGGGAAGAAGCGCATACTCCTGAAAAACCATTCCCTTGTGCGGCCCAGGCCCATGCTCCTCTGTTCCGTCAAGAATGACCGATCCCGCTGTCTGCTCGATCAACCCTGCCACAATCTGCAGCGTTACCGACTTACCGCATCCCGTAGGTCCGAGAATACAGACAAATTCTCCCTCGTTAACGCTCAGGTCAACACGCTCAAGAGCCAGAAAGTCTTTTCCTTCCTTGTTGAATATTTTGCTGACCCCGTGTAATTCAAGCAGGGGCTTTCTGCTGTCTCCGTTGTCACTCATAGCTGTATCACTCACCATCGATTAAGGATTTCCCTCTATCAGTATTCACAGACGGCCTTACCTGCACCCGCTTTCACCTCATTCAGGACCTCTTCACGAAGCTTGACGAACCGGTTGTGAAAATCCGCATCCAGCGCCGCTTTACCCATACGAGGGCGCGGCAGGTCGTTCTGGAAGATCCTGGATATCTTTCCGGTCTTGTTCATCACAGCTATACGGTCGCTCAGCTTGACCGCCTCGTCCAGCTCGGAAGTGACAAAGATGATCGTGTTCTTTTCGTGTTCCCATATCCTTGTAATTTCGGTATGGAGCGTCATTTTCGTCTTCGAGTCGAGTGCGTTGAAAGGACCGTCCATAAGCAGAATTTTCGGTTTCGTCACCAGTATCATGGCCAACGATGCCCTGCGCTTCATCCCCCCTGAAAGTTCGACGGGATATTTGTTTACTGCGTAGGAAAGCCCAACCATATCGATATATTTCATTGCCTGTTTTCTGTTCTCGGCTTCATCCCTGCTGCCTTTAAATTCAAGCCCCAGCTCGACGTTTTTCAGGACGTTCCTCCACGGAAGCAGAGCATATTCCTGAAAGATCATCCCGCGGTCGGCGCCCGGTCTCTTTATTATATCGCCGCCAACCCTGATCTCGCCCGAAGTCGGGGCCTCAAAACCCGCTATCAGTTTAAGGAGTGTCGATTTACCGCTGCCGGTCGGGCCGACTATAACGAGAAACTCGTTTTCTGCAATGTCAAGATTGCAATCGTTTACCACGGTTATTTCCTTGCTGTTTTTTCTGAAATTCTTCGATACCCCTTTCAGGCTTATGAGGGTTTCGCCCCCTGTCCGTGGAGTTTGATCATGTAAACGTTCCGCCATTGCCTTCTCCCGTCAGATTTTCCAAGAATACTTGCTGATCAGCCAGCGGTTTACCGAGTCGAGCAAGTAACCGATTACACCGATGACAATAATTGTCGCTATCAGCTGATCGTAACGAAAACGGTCGCGAGTGTCCAGTATGAAATAACCGAGTCCATCCGGTACTCCGAGCATCTCGGCCGGGACAAGAATTATCCAGCTTACCCCTACAGCAAGACGCAGACCGGTGAGCATATCCGGAATAGCAGCCGGAATGATAATCTTTCTGAGAATGCCCGCATCAAGTGCACCCATGGTTTTCGCCATGTTGAGCCAGAGAGGGCTTACCCTTCCGGCACCATGCGCGGTGTTGAGGATAAGAGGCCAGATGGCAACCAGCCAGAGCAGAAACGTTACAGACAGATCGCCTACGCCGAATATGATTATTGCGATCGGCATCCAGGCAAGAGGCGAGATCATGCGCATGAACTGAAAAACCACATAGCTCAGCTGTTCCAGTCTTTTGAAATACCCGACAAGAACACCGACCGGCAGTGCAATCAGGATAGCGAAAAACAGGCTGACCAATACCCTCCGAAGGCTCGGGACAGAATGTCTGAGGATATCGCCGCTCTTCGCCATTTCAATCAATGCCAGTGCTGCGGCATAAGGTGAGAAGGCTTCGCTGAAATCGTTACCGAAGAGTTTCAGCATACTTGCAGCCTGCCAGATTAACAGAAAAAGAACCACGCCGAGAACATAGTAGCTCCTGTCTGCAAGAAATGCCCCTATCGCACCGAATCGTGACTGTTGTTTTTCTGCCATGATCACACTTGTTAAAACTTCATGATACAACCCGCATGAGCGTACCCATCCCTCTGGCCTTTTCTGTCAGAGAGGCCAAATGCCTGCCATATATGGATATCCTTAGCTGATTTCCTGAATGCCTCGACTGTGCATTCAGGACCGATTTGCATGATAGTTATACTGCTATCACCTCTTCCCTCACGAACGGATTTGCCGGATCAACACCTGCAAACTGGACAAGACCGCCAAGCTCTGCAGACGCTTCCTCGACACCCGCCGTATACATCAACTCTTTCTGCACGTTAGCAGGATCCAGACCCTTCATAAATCCGAGGTCGCCTTCCATCTTCGTCTGCTTCATCATTTCGACCATCTTGTGCGTTGCCGATTCAAACTGATAAGGGTTATAGGACAGACGCTCCGCCTCCCATTCAGGGTGCTGAATGGCACCTGTTCCACTGTTTGCGCCATAGGTATCAAGATCATACTTGAGCATTGCACGTTTAACCACCTTTTCAGGAAGCGGGAGGTATTGCGCCCCGTCTTTCGATAGAATATGTGCCGCTTCTTCAGCATTGTTCAAAGCCCAGAGTTCCGCCTTGACGAGCGCTTTAATAACATTATGCGACCATGCCCTGTCTGCCACCTCTTTTTCATTCATGACAGCAACGCAACATGGGTGGTTTTTCCAGACATCACCTGTAAATCGTACAATTTTACCTCCTGCAAGGATCTCGCCTGCCGCGTTGAACGGCTCTGCCACGATATATCCGTCAATTGCCTTGGAAGCCATTGCGGTTGGCATGTCAGGAGGTGCCATAACAAAAAGGTTCATCTGGTTTTCAGCAAGAGGTTCATTCTTGTTCTGAATAACCGGCTCTATCCCCATCTCTCTCGCGATCATCTGGATGATGATATTGTGCATGGAATACCAGTAAGGAACAGCTATCTGTTTTCCGCCCAGATCCGCATACGATTCAATTCCGCTTTCTTTTCCGACTGTTAATGCAGAACCGTTGATATGATCCCAAGCAACTACTTTAACCGGAAACCCTTTGCTGTAACGCATATAGATAGGAATCGGTGCAAGCAGATGCGTCAGATTGAACCTTCCGGCCATAAAGGCTTCAGCCATCGGAGCCCAGCCTCTGATCAGAACCGGCCTTTCCGACTCTATCCCCATTTCCTTGTAGAAACCCATCTCATGGGCAAGTATGATCGGCGTTGCATCGGTTATCGGAAGATAGCAGCTCTTTACTTTCTTGGACACCGCCACCCCGGGCCCGGCAGTCTCCTCTCCCTCGGAACATCCCTGAAGCAACGGATATCCTGCAAACAAAGCGCCCAAACCTGCCGCCGAGTTCTGAATAAACCTTCTGCGTGTGATACGTCCTTTTTCATTTTTCATACCTGCCTCCTGTTTTTCTATTGCTCTTTGCTGTTAAACGCACATCCGGGTTCAATGACGGAAAAAATATTCACAATTGTTAACTATCTTCATAAAAAAGACAGGGATTCCCTTAGGGGCAATCGCCTGTTCTTAGGAAAACTATATTATCTGTCGAGGGATAGCTATCGTGAAGTTACTCCCTGAAAAGCAGAATAGAGATACAACACGTTTATCTCTTTGAAGAAAGATAACAATTGTTAACATTTTTCACAAATAAAACTCACCATGCAATTTTGCAATAAGCCCGATGGCTGTCTCTCGCATTTCCGGACACTGCTCATATGGAGAACTTCCTGAAAGATCCGCCTCAAGTGCCTGAAAGTCAAACGGTATAGTTGCCCATATTGCGTCTGTGCCGAGCTTCTCGGCAATCCTTTTCTCCTGACCCTCGCTATGCACCTTGTTGACAATATACCCGACCCTTCCGATGCGCAGCTGTTCCGCCAAAGCAGTTATTTTTTCCGCTGTCCTGATTGCTCTAAGACCCGGTTCGACGACTACCAGCAACACCGCCACGGATTCAGCCGTCCCCCGGGTAAGATGTTCGAAGCCCGCCTCCATATCCAGTATGACCCACTCATCGCGTTCAACCATAAGATGTCGGAGAAACGACCTGAGTAAAGCGTTTTCAGGACAGTAACATCCCCCCAGGGCTTCTTTCAGCTCACCGGTCACCATCAGCCTTACCCCCTCCACTTCGACGGAAAATCTTTCAACAAGATCATCGACTTTAGGGTTCAGCACGAAATAGCCTCCCATGCTTCCGGGTTTTGCGCCTGTCCGCTCCTCAACAAGGGCTTTCTTTTCGATTAAAGGCTCGATACGACCATATTCCTGTTCTTCATAGCCCAGGGCTTCGGCAAGATTACCGTTCGGGTCCGCATCTATAGCAAGCACCCTTTTGCCCTGGTTCGAAAGCTCCCTTGCAAGAAGTGCACAAAGAGTTGTTTTACCAACCCCGCCTTTTCCGCTGATTGCAATTTTCATAGCGATTCAGGTTGAAAACACCCGCTTGACCGTAGATCAGATAAACAGCTGAATATCAGCATCAGCAGCAAATTCGAGGAACATTGCCGCTCCACCGAAATCGACACCTTCGATAAAATCATCCTTTGAAAAACCGAACACGTCCATCGTCATCTGACAGGCGATAAACTTCACCCCGCAGTCGATGCACAGTTCCCGGAGTTCTTCTATCGTCGCAACTCCCTTGTTTTTGAACGTTTCTTTCATCAGGCCGGTTGCCAGCGTATCGAATCCGGGGACATTACCGGTGAGAATTTTCGGAATCTGCCAGTTGATGCTCTGGAACTGGTCGCTGCCGAAAGGCATTTTCATCGGCATTGCCGGATTGCTGTGAGGAGATATTTTAGCCTCGATCTTTTTATTCAGCAGCGGAAGACCGTAAAATGTGAAGAATATCACCACTTCCATATCCATCGCGGCGGCTGCCGAACCGAGGATAAACGGAGGATATGCCCAGTCAAGAGTTCCCTGTGAAGCAATAAGTGCTACTTTTTTCTGTTGTTCGCTCATGGTAACTGCCTTATTAGATATTTTATATCAACTATATAACCAACCAGTTATAAAATAACATAAAAAGGAGGTACCGCAAGAGAAAACAGCTTAAAAAGCCACGGGGAAGATCGATCGAGAATCTGACGGATAGATGCGGTTACCGGCGCTTGCTTGGGATAATGCCTGCGATTTACTTACTTAACAGTTAAGGAAATCTTCCTGCTAATGAGAGGCACACCTGCAACAAAAAAACACACCTGCAACATGAGTACTGCACACGTTTACAAAAAAATAGAGCTTGTCGGCTCATCAACAAAAAGCATTGAAGAGGCTGTCAACAACGCCGTCGAACGGGCTGCCGAAACAATCCGTCACATTCGCTGGGTTGAAGTTGTGGAAACCCGATGCCATGTCGAAGAAAACAGGATCGCTTACTGGCAGGTAACAGTAAGGCTTGGTTTCACGCTGGAAGACGAGTGAGCGCTGGATGGGCGGTCTTGCAGTCACCGCCCATCTGTATATACCTCGATGAATTTTGCTATGCTCCTGTCCCAGGTTCGCTCTGCATCGTCAGGGAACAGGCAAGCAGGTATCTGGCCCTTGCCCTTATGATATGCTATGCATTCGCAGCAGATTCCTTTACGGGGACATGGTTCATACGAACAGTTGCACCGTTCGAGATTTTCCTGCTTCTTGCACTCCACTGCAAGCCCTCAGTGATTCTGATCTCCCGCATCCGTAAACCTTTCTGGTGCAAGCTCCCAATGCTCGGGGGACAACCAGAAGGTCGAAAGCAGCAGTTCACGGATGTGTGAAAACTCCTTGGGAAGTTTATCATAGAGCTTCTCGAACAGCTCTTCATGTGAGAGCAACTCTTTTTTCCAGTCCTCACGTTCGACTGCCATCAATTTGATAAACTTTTCGAGCGTGAACTCTTCAAGCCCCTCCCACTCCATCGACTCATACTTAGGCATCCATCCAAGAGGACTTTCCACCGCTCCTGCCTTGCCATGAACACGATCGACAATCCATTTCAAAACACGCATGTTCTCCCCGAAACCCGGCCAGAGAAAACCGCCGTTTTCATCCTTACGGAACCAGTTGACTCCGAAAATTCTCGGCGGTTCCTGCAGAAGACGGCCAACATGAAGCCAGTGGTTGAAGTAATCGCCCATATGGTACCCGCAAAACGGCAGCATGGCGAATGGGTCCCGGCGGACATCTCCGATCTTGCCGGCCGCAGCAGCGGTTTTCTCCGAACCCATCGTTGCAGCAAGATAGACACCGAAATACCAGTTTGGTGACTGATAGACAAGTGGCACGAGGTCACTGCGGCGACCCCCGAAAATAAAGGCATCGATCGGCACCCCTGCAGGATTTTCCCAGTCAGGATCAATCGAGGGGCACTGTGATGCAGGAGAGGTGAAACGTGCGTTAGGGTGAGACGAAGGACGACCGGAATCAGGGGTCCAGGGGTTGCCCTGCCAATCAGTCAGGTTATCAGGCGGCGTATCCGTCATACCCTCCCACCAGACATCCCCGTCAGGCGTCAATGCCACATTGGTAAAGATGCAATTCTCTTTCAGGGTCGCCATTGCGTTGGGGTTTGTCTTGTCCGACGTACCCGGCGCCACCCCGAAAAAGCCGTATTCGGGATTGATGGCATGCAACCTGCCGTCTTCCCCCGGCTTGATCCATGCTATATCGTCACCTATAGTGGTAACCTTCCAACCCTCGAAAGAATCAGGAGGGATGAGCATGGCGAAGTTGGTCTTCCCGCATGCACTAGGGAATGCACCTGCAACATATGTTTTTTCTCCTTCCGGCGATTCAACGCAAAGTATCAGCATATGCTCGGCCAGCCACCCTTCATCGCGAGCCATCGCTGAGGCAATGCGAAGCGCAAAGCATTTCTTGCCGAGCAGCGCATTACCACCATAACCGCTGCCGAAGGACATGATGGTTCGTTCTTCCGGAAAATGAACGATATATTTCTGGTCATTGCACGGCCAGGGAACATCCTGCTGCCCGGACTCAAGCGGTGCGCCAACCGAGTGAAGACAGTGAACGAAATCCCTTGTTTCTCCAAGAAGGTCCATGACCTTTTTCCCCATCCGGGTCATGATACGCATATTCACTACAACATACGGCGAATCTGAAATTTCCACTCCTATATGCGAGATATGGGAACCGAGCGGGCCCATGCTGAAAGGAATGACGTACATGGTCCGCCCTTTCATGCAGCCTTTATAGAGCTCTTTCAGGGTTTCTTTCATCTCTTTCGGATGTACCCAGTTGTTGGTAGGGCCTGCATCCTGCTTTCGAAGACTGCAGATAAATGTTCTGTCTTCAACCCTTGCCACATCGCTCGGGTCGGAACGGCAGAGGTAGCTGTTCGGACGCTTTTCTTCCGAGAGCCTGATAAAGGTGCCGCTGTCCACCATCTCCTGGCAGAGTTCATCATACTCTTCCTGGGAACCGTCACACCAGCGAACTGAATCCGGCTGACAGAGTTCCGCTGTTTGCCGGACCCACTCAATTAGTTTTTTGTTCTTTACAAAGTCAGGCGGATTGATGTGCTGTGAGGTCATGGTTTTTCTGTTTTGCTGAAGGTTAATGTAGTATCGCTAGGCATGGTATTCATTTGCATTGACAACGCAACGGCTATTGCTGATCGGCACCGATAGCCTCACGGATAAGGCCGTCAAAAGCCATCTTGCTCTGGGCACCGACAAGCACCGAAGAAAGATTCCCGTTTACCCCGATAACAAACGAGGTAGGAATGGAACTCAACCCTCCCTGAACAAAGGGACTGTAGGCATCGAGGATCTGCTTGTCAGCTACAACAACCGGAAAATTGATCCCGTAATCCCGCACAAAATCCCTTGCTTTTGTAATATCCTCATCAACCGTTATACCGATAAACGTAAACCCTTTTTCTTCGTACTCTTCCTGCAGGGCAATCATATCGGGCATCTCGGCACGACAAGGCGGACACCAGGACGCAAAGAAGTTCACGATGTAAGCCTTCCCGGCAAGATCACGGGAAGATACTGTCGCACCGTCGAGGGTTCTACCGGTAAATACGGGTGCGGTTATGCTTTCTGCTGTTTCGTCAGCCGCTGATTGTGGTTTGGCTGTTTCGGCCTTTTCCGGTTGGCAAGCAAGCATGGTCAAGGAAAGGCAGAGTATACCTGTATACCTGAAAAAACTCATAATGGTGAAGATAGTTTGAGCTAAAGATGCGGCCATGGGCGCACGGTTAATTTTGTTTGAAAATATACAATTCTTCCTTTTTATTTATAGTCATTTGGTTGCAGATCATATTCTTTGTGTTTATACAATATTTAAGGTATATTTAAAACCATAGTTTTTTCAGGCTTGCCACCTTAGCTCAGCTGGTAGAGCAACTGTTTCGTAAACAGTAGGTCGTGGGTTCAAGTCCCGCAGGTGGCTCATCTACCTGAAACATCACCAAGGCTCTCGCAAGGAGAAACATGAGCCTGCCGTAAAAAGTTTTGACCGCTAATTACATACAATCCAATCAACACTGTCAATATGCAAGAAGGTAAGATATCCCAAATCATCGGTCCTGTCGTTGATGTTGATTTCCCGGAAGGTGACCTGCCGGCAATTCTTGACGCACTGACCGTCACACGTCCTGACGGCACGAAACTTGTGCTTGAAACCCAGCAGCATCTCGGTGAAGAGCGTGTACGCACCATCTCCATGGAAGGAACAGACGGCCTTGTAAGAGGTACGACCGCTGTCAATACAGGGGAGCCTATTCAGGCACCTGTCGGCGAAAAAGTGCTCGGCAGAATGCTCAACGTGGTTGGTGATCCTATCGACGGCCTTGGTGAAGTCCAGAGCCAGAAATCCTACCCGATCCACAGGCCTACCCCCAAGTTCGAGGAACTGTCTACCAAATCCGAAATGTTCGAGACGGGCATTAAAGTCATCGACCTTCTTGAGCCATATTCCAGGGGCGGTAAGACCGGCTTGTTTGGAGGCGCCGGTGTCGGCAAGACTGTGTTGATCATGGAGCTTATCAACAATATCGCCAAGCAGCAGTCCGGATACAGCGTGTTCGCCGGTGTCGGTGAACGCACAAGGGAAGGAAACGATCTCTGGGAGGAGATGAAAGAGTCGGGTGTTATCGATAAAACCGCACTGGTCTTCGGCCAGATGAACGAACCGCCGGGAGCCC
The DNA here is from genome assembly GCA_028278005.1 of Chlorobium sp. Classification (GTDB taxonomy): domain Bacteria; phylum Bacteroidota; class Chlorobiia; order Chlorobiales; family Chlorobiaceae; genus Prosthecochloris. The sequence continues at coordinate 15,007 of JANQFD010000008.1, forward strand.
GTGCCCGTGTTGCCCTGACCGGATTGAGTATAGCCGAATATTTTCGTGACGAAGAGAACCGCGACGTGCTGCTGTTTATCGACAACATTTTCCGTTTCACCCAGGCTGGTTCAGAAGTATCGGCGCTGCTCGGACGTATGCCGAGTGCCGTAGGTTATCAGCCAACCCTCGGGACCGAAATGGGCGAGCTTCAAGACAGGATTGTATCAACGAAAAAAGGATCCGTCACTTCGGTTCAGGCTATTTATGTCCCGGCAGATGACCTTACCGATCCGGCTCCTGCGGCTGCGTTTACTCACCTTGACGCAACCACGGTACTTTCCCGCTCTATATCAGAGCTTGGTATCTATCCCGCTGTTGACCCGCTTGATTCGACATCACGAATTCTCGACCCGAACATCGTCGGCGAGGAACACTATAACACAGCACAGGCTGTCAAAGTACTGCTGCAGCGTTATAAGGACCTTCAGGACATCATCGCGATTCTCGGTATGGATGAGCTGAGCGACGAGGATAAACTGACCGTTGCACGTGCACGAAAGATCCAGAGGTTCCTTTCCCAGCCGTTCTTTGTTGCCGAAGCATTCACCGGTCTTGAGGGGAAATACGTCAAACTCGAAGACACCATAAAAGGCTTCAACGAAATTATCGAAGGACGCCACGATGATCTGCCGGAAAACGCGTTCTACCTTGTCGGTACCATCGAGGAGGCTATTGAGAAAGCAAAAACCCTGTAATATCATCCGAAAATCATGGCTGTTTCAGAAAAAGCTTTTGCAATAGAGATCGTTACCCCGCAAAAACAGTTTTTTGCGGGAGAGGTAACAAGCATTCTTGCTCCGGGAAGAGATGGACTTTTCCAGGTGCTGAAAAACCATGCTCCTCTTGTTGCGGCGCTTAAAGGGGGGAAAGTAAAGCTGGAGCTTCCTGACAGCGGCGAAAAGACATTCACGATCGCCGACGGCTTTTTTGAAATGAGCGACAACAAAGCCATACTGCTTGCGGAAGATATTTCCTGACGCGAAAAACGGAAGCCGAAACTCGTTCTGAGAAACATCAGTGATACGCAACCACATACCGTGTCGCTGATGTTTTTTGCTTATGCCTATGCACACGCTGATTCCCAAAGCTCTCTGTCACGGGGACACCATAGGGCTCATCTCGCCTTCCTCGCCCTCTCCCGATCATGAAAAAATCGGGCAGGCTGTCACCTATCTCGAAAAACTCGGCTACCGCGTCAAACCGGCCGATCATTTCAACTGCCATGGGGAATCCCGCCGTGAGCTCGACCGGCGAAAGCTTCACGATCTCCATAACATGTTTGCCGACAAATCGGTCAAGGCAATATTCTGCCTCAGGGGCGGTTCCGGCTCCACCAGGCTTCTCGAGGGCATCGATTACAGGCTTGTTTCGCAAAATCCCAAAATCCTTGCAGGATACTCCGATATAACAGCCCTGTCGATAGCCCTCTATGCACAAACCGGCCTGGTGACATTTTCGGGCCCCATGCTTGCAACCGAGCTCCACAATCCCAGCCCCTATACTGAAGCAAATTTCTGGAAAATACTTGAATCAACCTCTTCGACCCACCAGGCAGTCAATCATCCGGACCACCCTGTACGGGTCTACAGAGAAGGCTCCGTTTCGGGAACCCTGCTTGCCGGCAACCTGACCGTTTTTTCCTGTCTTGTGGGGACACCTTACCTGCCACCTATGCATGGGACACTTCCTCTCTTCGAAGACATCAATGAGGAACCCTACCGCATCGACAGGCTCCTTTCGCATTTTTATAACGCAGGTCTCCTGCAGAGATGCGCCGGCCTGCTTTTCGGACAGTTCAGCAGAAAAGCAATGGACTTTGACTGCAAGCACCCGCTTGCAGACATTCTGCACTACTACACCGAAATAACAGCGCCTGCTATGCCGGTGATCGCCGGGCTTTCATACGGACATATCGATGACCTGCTGACCGTCCCCGTCGGAGCCGTCTGCACTCTCCATGCAAGCAAGGGAGAGCTTTCACTCGGGATACCTCCTGCTGTTTCAGGTGACTGAATTCGGGACCCGCCTTTACGATCTTTTCCGATTTTATTACATTTTTTTATGGACCACACCGTACCGACCCATGTAAAGATTCATATGCTATGTTAAGTCTCTGGCAGGCATCCCAAAGCGGAGAGCAAACCGAAACCGCTCCACAAGACACTCTCAGCGATACCCTCGACGCATACAGGGTTGTACTCTTCAATGACGATGTTCATACCTTTGACGAAGTGATCTTTCAGATCATAAAGGCGATTCGGTGCACAAGGTCAAAGGCTGAAAAACATACATGGGAAGTTCATACAAAAGGCCGCTCCATCATCTACGCCGGAACACTGCCCGCCTGCCTGAAAGTCAGTTCCATCCTCGAGGAGATCGACCTCAAAACCGAAATACAGACCGGTTAGTTTTTCTTACTACTCTGGCCCATCACTATCAGACAACATCCTGACAAACAGACCTGGTTGCCTGCCCTCCCTGTTCTTGCAACTCACCTCCTTGAAGTAGTTCACACCAAACGCAAATATTTCGTCATTATTACTTGCCCCTGACCTTGAAGTTCTACTATATTACTTTATTATTCTGCCATTGCTCCTGAAAACCTCAGCTCTACCAAGGAGAACCCCATGAGCCCGAACGCTCCCCAAGAGGAAGAAAGAATAACCAAGGAAATCCGATTCGCAGTCGTCATGTACGGAGGGGTTTCCCTCGCAATTTACATGAACGGTATCGCTCAGGAACTACTGAGCATGGTAAATGCGACTTCAGAAAATGCTTGGGATAAAGAAACAAAAAAGTACTCTGCAAACCAGAAAGGAACGTCATCGGTTTACTGCAAAATTGCGAATGATCTTCAAGAAAATCACAAGGCGAATTTCCGCCATCGTTTTGTAGTCGACATCATTTCCGGTACTTCCGCAGGCGGCATAAACGGTGTTTGCCTTGCAAAAGGCCTTGTGCGCGGGCTTGATGACCTTAAGGCTCTGGAAAAAATGTGGCTTGATGAAGGAGACCTTAGCAAGCTTCTCAATGATAAAGGCTCAGACCTTGACCTGTTCTGCTCAAAGGAACCGAAAACATCACTGCTCAACAGCCAGAAAATGTATGCAAAGCTTCTCGAGGCCTTCAAAAATATGGAAGATTCGGCCGAAAAGAAAAGAGCCAAAGAGAAGAGCGATAAGCCGGAGAGTCTTGTCGATTCACTTGAGCTGTTTGTCACGGCAACTGACCTTCGAGGGCTGCAGCATCGGATTGAACTGAGCGACGGGGACGCACACGAGCATGCTTATAAACATGTTTTCCCCTTCAAATTCCGCCGCTCTGAAGAGCCAAATCATTTTACCGGAGAACATGATCCGTTGCTAGCGTTTGCTTCACGGTGCACATCATCTTTCCCAACAGCTTTCGAACCAGTCAAGCTTGCGGATATCTATCCTTTACTGAAGAAAGAGGAGCGTCAGATATTCACAGACAATTTGAAGAAAAAATGGAGTGACGAGTTTTTCAGAGATTATACCAAAGCGAAAAGCGACACTACAATTGAAGAAAGACAATTTGCTGATGGCGGTTATCTGGACAACAAGCCTTTTGGCCATGCAATTAAAGCAATTCATGAAAGAGAATCCGATTGTCCACTTGAGCGGAAGCTCCTCTTTATTGATCCGGCGCCTGAATCGAAAAAAACCAAACAAAAACAAAACGAGATCTCTTTCATAGAAAACACAAAACTGGCCACCCTTGATCTACCTAGCTATGAAACTATTCGAGAAGAGATCAATTTCTCACAAAAACGAAACAGCTGGATCAATTCAACAAATCAGATACTTGAAACCCTCAGACCTATCAATAGACAAAGACTCAACACCATTATCCTGGAAAAGTATTTGCTCTATTCGAAGCAAAAAATAGAACGTACCACTTTTGCACAGAAAAAAGCGGAAAAGACAAACAAAGAAACAGATATACAAGAAATCCGGCAATACATCGAGAGCCTTGATTTGGGAAGTCAACCCTTTACTTATATGAAAACAGCTTCCTTATTGCCTTTCATGGATCCCAATCTGCGCTTCTTCACCATATTACCAAACAACGACAATACATTTCAGGATTCATTTTTAGAAAAACTCGTGGACCCCTTAAAAAGGGATGCTATCGATCAAGATATTTTTGAATGCCTTCGTTTTCCAAACAAGGACATGAAGGAGATGGTTATCCTCCATTCCATTATGCAAAAATCGAAAAAATAACTGACTTTATCACACTCGTCATCAGCAGGGCCTTAAATATAAAAGAGCAGTCTGCTGATCACCAAGCCATTCGCATACTTGTAGACAAATGGCGAAAATCAACATTCCTTCCTGAAAAAATCAAGAAGAAAAAAACAGAAAACATCTTTATCGAACATTATGACATTGATTTCCATATAAGGCGCCTCATCTACCTTCGCAAGCTTCTTGAAGACAGCCTTTTGTCAGGTTTCGACCTGGAAGGCGAAAAAGAGGGCAAACCCGGCAACAATATTGAAGCACAAAATCTTCATAAAACCATAGTCAACTCCCTTAAAGGGCTTTACCGCATTAAAAATAAGCTGCTTCTTTACGGAAACAAGAATCCCCTGGCCAATCCCATTAACTCGCTAACGAATACGCTGAAGAGAAAGAACGTCGCGCTAAGCGAGATATATCGAAATCTAAGTAAAGAACACAGCTCAAAATCCCTCTTTGATGATTTTGGCTCCCTCATCGAACAGGCGGTTCCTGAAAGATGTGTTGCAGACTTTGAGCGCGATTTCAACTCACTGATGACCAGAATCAGCAACTTAATTCATCAGGGAGTGCCGGAAGAGAAACTGAAAGGAACTGATGCAATAAATAAAGAGATTGAAACAGCAATCAATAAATTTTCCATATCAGACCTTATCACTGCTGTTTATCTTCTTTTTCTATACCAGTATGGCTATGACCTTCATGAAATAACAACTTTTCAGCTATTCGCAGGTGGGGAATATGGAGAAGGAACCAATATCGATATACATAGGATCAGCCCGCTGGATGCAACCAACCTGTGGGATGATGAGAATAATCATAAAGCAAAACTTGCAGGAATCTCTTTAGGTGCTTTTGGTGGATTCCTGGACAGGGAGTGGCGCAGAAATGATATTATGTGGGGCAGACTGGACGGCGCAGAACGACTTATCACAGCATTACTGCCTGGAGAACAGCATCAGAAAAAGCGAGAAGATTTTATTGATCGGGCTCACTGGCATATTCTCGATGAATCAATTAGAGACTGGGTTGATGAATTACAATGCTCTCGCTTTAAATCGACGCGGGCTCAAGAGCAATACGAAACGCTAGTCGATATCCAAAAGGTTCTCCATTCCTCTGAAGACAAAAATACTGACTCACCCAAGAAAGGAGAGAATAAAGATGAAAGAGCGATCCAGAGGAAAGGCCCCTTAAAGTGTTTAGGTGAACGGATAGCAAACATGTTCAAACAGTCTAATCCTGACCCCACATTAAAGAATAATAAGGCTGCTAAAACCAGTGATGATAAACCGTATAAAGAACCGAAATGGAAAAACGACTTTAAGCATGCTTATGACTTTCATAGGGAGATGGAACCTGAACCCAGCCTGCGATATCTTGGACGGGCTTCGGGTATAGTATCATCAATGATAGACGGGCTTGAAGAAGGTGCCGGCATTACAAAAAAAATCAGCAGTTACCTTAGAAAGTTGAATACGATATTGCTTGCCATGCTTGATTTTTCAACACCTAAAACTTTCAAGGGGGTGCTCTTTGGCTACTGGATGCACCTGCTTGTCTTGGTCTCGATTGTCATAATTACTGGCAGTTATCTCGTAGAAAAAATTAACAGTAAGTTACAAATTCAATCATTTTGGGATTTTGGACTGGCACTCCTCAGCATAAGCCTGATTATTCTCATCTTTAAGCGTTTCCTCACAACAAATGTGCATAAAATAACTTGCAGGAGATCCATTCGATGGCTGACCAGCATCATTATCTTTATCTCATTATTCGGCCTGTTCTTTGTACTGATTGCTCTCTACGATACTGTTCTTAACCATGGAAATGATTTTTTATCTGCTTTTGGCAATGCGTTTAGCCACTCATGGAAAAAAGTGACCCACCCTATTGTAGAGTATATTAATAATCTGTTTTAAGAATGCTGACAGCATGCCCAATCATCCGGACATATTTCCTGAAGCCGAATTCGGCCGCCAGAAAAAACACCTTTTAATTTTCATCGGCATAGCCCTGATCATCTTGGTAATCATGACAATACTGGACCATTTGCTTGCCAACTCCAGCATCTCCGGTCAGAAATACGGGATCGTTCCTTATGAACTGGCTTGGGATAAGAAGACTGCTGAATCTATCATCACATCTTGGGGAGAACAAGGCAAGGGCTATGCCTTGCTCAACCTTGGTTTTGATTTTCTTTTTATAGCCTCATATGCTGCAGCGCTGTGGCAGTTCTGCCGAGTCCTCTCATACTGCCTGCACCACACCCAGCCATTACTGTCAAAAGCGGGCACTATCCTTTCAAAGCTTGTTCTGGTTGCTGCTGGGCTCGATGTTTTTGAAAACATATTACTGATCGTGATGCTGCAGTCGTCACCATCCGATATCATGGCGCTGTCAGCGTCACTTGCTGCCTCGGGTAAATTTATCCTGATCATTTTATCCCTTGTCTATGTTTTCACCGGTAACGTGGCCATGATACTCAATACGGTTTGCGGCCCCCCCAATCAAAAAATAGACACATAAGCTTTCGACTTGGATCACTTTTAAAGGCTCAACGCCTGAAACGGCAAGGTCTCAGTATTTAAACTCAAGCCCAAGTATAACAAGGTCAATTTTTTGAGCTGCCACTGGGGTATCTCCTCTTTTATACTCCAGTGTCATACCGGCATTCTCACTTAGCCACCAGGTTGCGTATGTACTAAATAAATCCGAGTATCCCCCTTGACCGGACAATGCCTCAAAGAATTGATATGAAGCTCCTATATCGAGAGATTTGAGATATTCTTCGCCCATACGAAAATCGAGAGCCGCCTGTCCACCCAGACGAAACCAGTCATCCCCTTCCTGCCGTGTCGTATGGATACCCCTTTTTGCTGTTTCACTGTAATCAACTCTAGGAATAACTCGTAACTGGTATTGTAATCCACTGGACGAGACATTCTGAAACCCTCCCAAATATAGTTTGGATCCGAATAAATAACCTACGTATTCAGCAGAAGCCTCCATACCATAGATTTCGTGACGAAAATTAAAATCCGTCTGAAAATATGGTTTTGCCTTTACTATCCACAGGCGACTGAAACCACGATCACCTGCAGCACTGATATTCTCTTCATAAGTACCGGTCATTTTTTTACCTCCCGGAGAAATATAAACAATGACAGGCAGGCTAAATGCCAGTTCGTTGACCTCATATTCTCCTTTGCCCTCATGTTCTGCAAGATTCCAGACTAACACAGGAGTTATTTCAAATTCAGTTGACTTACCCTGCCCATGTTGGAAGAATAATTTTACAGGGTAACCAAGAGCACCTTGTGTGTTCCATGCTCCACCGCCATCGATCAGGTGGTTATTTGAAAACCCTACTGAAGCCCCTTTTGCATTCCTCAATGCTTTAGTAAGCTCAGGGGCACTTTTGCGCAGACGTATTGGACCAAGACTCCCTTTATCTCCATTTTCATCTAATGGTTTTGCAACGGTCACTCCGGTAATTTTTTTCCATCCCGACGTCTTTTGGTCATCTCTTTTTTTAGCAATCGCCAGGGAATCAAGTTCCTGCCACGTCCATGGCGCATCATGACCGGTTTCTGACTGCAGATCATCAAGATCATCCTGCATAGCAGAAACAAGCATGCCAATGTCAAGGCTCAATTGACCGGGAGCCAATAATTTTGACAACGGCTTGTCATCGCGGTAGGCCAGATAAAGAGCCGCCTCGTGCTCTTCTAATCTCTCGTCTGCTCCGGCAAAGCTCTTTGCAGAAACATTTTCAGAAGCTTCGGTTGTTGCCCCCAAGAAGGAGAAAGCAAAAACAGCAGAGCAGGCAAGCACAAAAAAGTTTTTCATAGCACCACTTTAATGTTGCTGTATCAGTTTTTCGCTTTGTATTTATCAGGGATCCTTTCCCAGATGACATCGCGTAGTACCCCGACAGTTTTTGCTGTTGCAAGTTTGTGACCAGCAACATCGACATCCAAATCAGCGAAATCCACCGTTTCAATCGGTGTCTCCAGGGCCTGAATCTCACGCGGAGTCTTCCCGAGTCCATCAGGAGGCTTGACACACAGCTTATCTCCTGACAACGGCTCTGCATCAAGTCGCCACTCCCGCTTCAGCATAACTTTTGTTCTTCGCAGGGCTTGTCTCCGCGTAATCACAACCGGGCCTTCATTCTTTTTTTTCATATTCCTCTCCGTTGTGTTGATGCATCGATCTAAAAGATTATATGATGTTTTACTCAACACACTTGTTTATGGCTGAACAACACTTCACGCTTTCAGAAGAAAAAGGAAAAGAGAACCAGCTGGATATTCTAACTGATCCGGCCATTCTTTATAAAATTGGTCAGGGAATTGAGGGCACTTCCCGAAATTGAGCCCTTGATAGAGAAGCACAGAGCACATTCCGAGAACTGTAATTTTGAAGCAAATTAATCTCTGGAACAGAAAAAAACAACTCTTCAGAGAGTAGACTACGATACATGCATCACTGCAGCCAATACCCCACACCTACGCCTATAAACGTCGCAATAGCATAGCCGAAGGTGCCGCACAGTATGGCGGGCAGAACCAGCGCGTTCCATTTGCGTGAA